>NZ_JBPFDS010000021.1:0-43544 GCF_059415065.1 Sporosarcina sp. SAFN-010
CCTCCGATGTAAGTACTTTTTAAAAGTGTACCACTTCGAAGGTGTTTTATATTGTCTCATTAATTTAGGTTAGCCCAAATTCATATGAAAATTAGCGGTCTTTTTATTGCTTTACTTTGTGTTTTGTAACTTTCAACTGAACGGAGTAGATCTAAGCAGAAGCGTTTTTTATAGTTATCTCTGACATTCTGAAGAGATTGACCCTATATTACAGTTTGCGTAATATATTTCGGTCAAAATCTCCAGGCTCTGCTATATTGCGTAGGAGCCTCAATTTCTGTATGAAGTTCACGGGCAGCTTGATACGGCCAATACGCGTCTCGTAACAGTTCTCTACCGATTAAAACGAGATCAGCACGTTCATTTCTCAAGATTTCTTCAGCTTGCAATCCCGAGGTGATTAAGCCCACTGCGCCAGTTGCGATTTCAGCACCTGTTCGGATTGTTTCTGAATAAGGAACTTGGTAGCCAGGGAACGGATCGATTTTTGCCGGAACAACAGCTCCAGAACTCACGTCAATCAAGTCTACGCCTTGGTTCTTCATCCACTTAGCTATTTCGATGTACTGCTCAGAAGTCATGCCACCCTCTGTATAATCTTCAGCAGATATTCGAACAAATAAAGGGCCTTCCCATGTCTTTCTGACGGCATCGATGATTTCGCTCAGGAACCGATATCGATTTTCTGCGCTTCCACCATACTCATCAGTACGATGATTGGAAAGGGGGGATAGGAATTCGTTAATAAGATAACCATGTGCCCCGTGAATTTCCAGTAACTCGAATCCTGCATTTGCAGCACGTTTTGCTGCAAGAGCAAATGCTTTAACAGTTTCTGCAATAGCTTTCTTGCTCATTGCGACAGGTGTTTTGTATTCATCACTAAACGCAATGGCACTCGGCGCTTGGATATCACCATCTACCGTCGCTTTCCTGCCAGCATGCGCAAGCTGGATTCCAGCCGCAGCACCGTGTTGTTTAATGAGGCGTGTCAGTTCAGTCAAGCCTTCAATATGGGTGTCATCCCAAATTCCGAGATCTTGTGGGCTGATTCTTCCTTGAGGCTGAACAGCTGTCGCTTCCAGGATAATCAGCCCTGATTGACCGACAGCTCTTGAGCCATAATGGACACGATGCCAATCTTCGACTTTACCGTCTTCATTTTGAGAAGAATACATGCACATCGGAGACATCGCAATTCTATTTTTTAATGTAAGATTTCGGATCGTGTACGGTTCAAATAATTTAGCCATTTCCGAGTCACTCCTTTTCATGAATGACTCTACTATAGCAAAAAAGCGTAGGAATTCCTTTAGGAAGAACTCGTACTCTCTTTAACTTCGGTGGATCCAAGCTCTCTAGAGCGCTTTTCAGCATGCTCAATGCAACTGAAGACGGCTTCCTGGAATCCTGCGGAAGTGAGTGCGCGAAGCCCTGCTTCCGTCGTGCCACCCGGGCTAGTCACGTTTTCTCTTAGAAGTGCTGGCTCCTCTTGAGTTTGTCGTAACATGCATGCAGCCCCTTCGATTGTCTGAATAATGAGGTCGCGCGCAATCGGCTGTTCAATTCCAGCGCGCATGGCGGCTGTCTCTAAGGCTTCTGCTAAATAGTAGATATAGGCTGGTCCGCTCCCGGAAAGGGCTGTAACAGCATGTAAGTCATCCTCTTCAACTTCCGCTACGATGCCAATCGAACTTAATAATGCAAGAATCTCTTGCTTCTCAATGGATTTCATCGAACTATTGAATGCGATACCAGTAGCTGACTTCCCAATTGCTGCAGATGTATTCGGCATGGAGCGAGCAATACCGTGTTTGCCTAGACCTAATTCAATTGTATCCATTGAAACACCAGCTAGAACAGAAAGGACAACTGCTCGTTCGTTAAGTAAAGGAGAAATCTGTTCCATTGCGGTATAAACATCTTTAGGTTTAGTAGCCAATACGACTAAATCAGCGTTGCTGAGCTCATTTTTGTCCGCACTGACAATTGAGATGCCATACGTATTTTGTAACAATTGAAGGCGCGCTTCATCTGCTCGGTTCATGACAAAAACATTAGAAGGCGTAACAGTACCTTGCTTACAGATCCCGGAAATCACAGCTTCCGCCATCGATCCGGCACCAACAAATACGATTTTTTCCATGGAATTCCCTCTTTTCCTAGATACGTGTATTCAATCAGTCTATGCGATTATTGAAATAAGTCAACTGATGATTCAGTTATCGATACATGACGAACGTACAAAAAGCATGTACAATAGAATGAATAGTGATTCAATATTGGAGGCAAAACCATGATTCAACAACTGACGATACCAACGCCATATGCTGTTGGCGATGTTAATGCATTTTTAGTGAAGGGCGATACACTGAGTCTATTCGATGCGGGTCCGAAGACAACCGAAGCTCTTGAGGCGATAAAGGCAGGGCTTAAAGAATCCGGATATACGTTGGAGGATATTGAACAAGTCATTCTTACACATCATCATCCAGATCATTCAGGTTGGGCGGATGCATTTCCGAACGCAGAACTTTACGGCCATGAGTACAATAATCTCTGGCTAACGAGAGACCCGGATTTTATAAAATTTCACGACCAATTTTATATGGAGCGATTTATAGAGCAAGGGGTTCCTGAAAAAGCGCTAGGAATTGTAGGGAAGATGAAACGCGCTGCTGATTTCATGGCAGAGCGTCCACTTGATCATATTTTAACTGAAGGGGACGAAATACCGGGACATCCTGGGTGGACGACTCTTGAGACGTTAGGGCATGCTCAAAGTCATTTATCATTTTGGAATCCTGAACGGAACGAACTTATCGGTGGTGATTTATTGCTGGAAAAGGTTTCTTCGAATCCACTCGTAGAACCTCCGAAAAGTCCTGAATATCCCCGACCAAAAACAATGTTGCAATATAACGCTTCGTTAAAACGATTGCTTGACCTGCCTGTAGAGAAGGTTTACAGCGGACATGGAATGCCTGTAACTGGTGTTCATGACCTTATTGAGAAGCGACTGCAGAAACAGCACGAGCGGGCAATGAAGGTTTACGATATGCTGTCAGTTGGTCCGCAATCTGTCTTCGAATTGACCGTGCAATTATTTCCAGCTGCCTATAAAAGGGAGCTTGGTCTGACACTCTCAGAGACACTTGGTCAAATGGATTACTTATTAGAGCTAGGCAAGGTTGTTCTAAAAACAGACGATCAAGGAATTCATCGGTATGAGAAAGCGTAAAACAATTTTAATAACAGGAGCTACAAGTGGAGTTGGTTATGAAACTGCAGTGAGGCTAATATCTGAAGGTCATCGTGTCCAAGTGACGGGGCGTTCAAAAGAAATTCTGGCTAAGCTTGTAGCTCTTGGGGCATATGCGATTCAACTAGATTTAACAGGTGAGGGAGCGGCTGATCACTTGCTACGTGAGCTGGAAATGCCGGATGTCATTATTTTCTCAGCAGGAGTTGCAAAGTTTGCACTTGCTCATGAAACTGAAGATAGACAGGTTGAGCAAATGTTTTCAGTGAACGTGACAGCACCGATACAGCTTACACAAAGGATACTACCGTCATGGATGGAACGTAGAGGTGGACATCTAATTTATATTGGTTCCCAAGCAGGAAAAGTGGCGACACCAAAAGCAGCTGTCTATGCAGCGACGAAACATGCATTGATTGGATACACGAATGCGTTACGTATGGAAGTTGCACAATATGGAATCGACGTATCTGTTATTCATCCAGGTCCAATCGACACAGCCTTTTTAGACAAAGCAGATGAAAGTGGTACCTACAGGGGGGCAGTTGGTAAGCATTTGCTTACTGTAGAGGAAGTAGCAGAAGGTGTCGTTCAGATGGTTCGTCAGCCTAAACGACAAGTGGATATGCCACGAGTGATGGGTCTGACGAGCAAACTTCATGCAATAGCTCCAGACTTAGTGGAACGTATAGGAAAACCATTTTTCATGAAAAAGATGAAGTAAATCCAAAACCGCACCTAATTTTGAGAATTGAAAAAGAGGCGTCCATATATCGGACGCCTCTTCATTCGCGGAAAATTTGTTTTAACTAGTTGCGTGTAGCTGACGGGTAGATCGAAAGCATACTGCAAACTCTTCTTGCACGCATTTCACTTCATCGTTCTTTAAATCGAAGAGAAACGGTTGTTTAGGTTGCACTTGCACAAAAAACTTACTTCTTACTGGTCTTACAAACACTCGTAACTCATCTTACGGTGATGCTTCGTCAGTACAGCAAATTTCCCGCCAAGGCTGTGCATTTCTCCAAGTAAGCGCTTAGCGCCTTCCTGGATTTCGCCTTGTAGTAATCTATACCCGGCAAAACAACCTATAAACCTATTTTTAAAAATTCTTTTTTATTTTCTTTGAATATCTATTGCGGAATCTTAAGATGAGGTGAACATAGATATTAGAAAATATAATACAACACTGCATTAGAAAAATGTTTATGATAAACTGAGACTAAACAAACCGTACACGAAAGGTGTTCCTTCATGATACAGCTAACCGTACAAAACATTGTACACCAATTTTCATTTGAAATTCTATCCGGAAGCGACCACTTGGAAAGACCGCTGAAAAAAACAAAAGTTCGTCGTCCAGGGTTGGAATTCATGGATACGTTTGAGTTCATAGCGAGAGGACATATTCAAATACTCGGTAAAAACGAGGTCAACTATTTACATACGCTTACTGATGATGAATGCAAACGCAGAATTTCGAATCTTGTCGAATATGATCCACCTTGTATTTTAATCACTTCCAATCAGGACCAACCCTATGGATTACATACGTATTGTACGGAAAACGGAATTCCTGTTTTAAGAACTCCGGATTCTATGGGTGTGGCGAGTGCAAAATTAGACGCATTTGTCATTAGCTCGATGGCAGAAGAAATCGCAATTCATGGAGTAGTCGTCAATGTAGCGGGAATTGGAATTTTACTGCGTGGTAAATCCGGCGTAGGAAAGAGCGAGACTGCACATACACTGATTGGCAGGGGACACCGGCTTGTAGCGGATGACATCGTCGTACTTCGAAAACTCAGTCCTCAAACGTTACTCGGTACTCATAACCAGACCAACCGGGAATTTTTGGCGCTTAGGAGTATCGGTTTAATGAACGTTGTTCGTTTATATGGACGTGCTGCGTTTCAAGAAGAGACTAGAATCGCTCTCGATATCGAATTGACAGAGTGGAAAGACAACTCACTTAACAATGAACTGGAATTAGACGAGAAGTTTACTGAGTACATGGGTGTACCTATACCTTATATTCAAATCCAATTACAACCAGGGCGGGATGTCGCTGGGCTTATCGAAGCAGCTGCAAACAACTGGTATTTAAAACAACAAGGGTATAGCGCGCTTGAGGAATTCATGGAACGCCTGGAGCCTGAATTCAAACAGGAATGATCTGACAGGAATAGTTCGTCTTTATCTGGAAAAACTATTTGTACACTAGTTTTGAAGGAGGATGACTAATGACGGAAAAGAAAGAGCCACATGAAATGATGACTGAGAAAAACAACAAACTTTCTTCAGCTCAAGAAGTAGAATATGTGGACGACTTTAAGAAAGCGGACAAAGCAACGAAAAATACGAATAAACGTAAAAACGAATACTAACAAAAAAGTCCGGAAGCCATATTAGCTTCCGGACTTTTTTGTCTATTCGACTTCCTTTAATAACTCCAACACTTCGTTTGACCGTATGAACATCCCAACTTTACCGTGCGAGTCAAGCTCGGTTATCGCAAAGACAACACCGATGACCTCATCATTTTGGAAAACGGGGCTTCCACTATTACCTCTGTAAACCGGTGCATCCAAAAGAATAATAGGTACATTACGCCCCGCCCATTCACTTTCTCCTATCAGTTTTCCTTCATTTGCGATTCCAAAAAAGTTCAAAGGATTTCCGATGAATCTGACCTTGGAATCAGGTGTGTAAGTGGGGCTTTCCGCTAGTTTTAGCGATGGAACATCTGGTGGATTTTTAATTTGCAAAATAGCTAAATCATTAACGGAATCTTGTGCAACAAGAGAGGCTGAAAAGCGACCTTGCTCTTCAAATGAGACTGTAATCTGTTTTGTATTTTCGACCACATGATTATTTGTCACAATCAAGCCATTAGGAGATACAGAAAAACCCGTTCCTTTTCCATCTTCGGTCAATACAACAGCAACGGATTGTTTCCACTTTGTAATGTCCTCCCGTTTAGATAACTTTGCTGATGTTTTTAAAAAATCGATTGCTGGTAATGAATAGATATCGAAAATGAAAGCGACAGGCTGAAAAAGTAAAACCAATGCCATGAGCCATACAATCCATCTAGGGACTTTGCGTTTTCTTGGCTGCGGATTGTTACGAAGGTAAGCTTCTTTTGCAAGTGCTTCCCGTTGTGCTTCCAAAACAAGCTGGCGAAACTCCTCTTCTTCTATTTCTTCTTGCGTAAGTTCGAGTCCTTCTAATTGGTCGCCCTCGTTAACTTCGTAGGCTTCAGAAACATTATCGTCTTCGTCTGCTGGGAAATGATTTTCTCGGTTGAATTCATCTTGATTCTTCTGATCGTCCTGATTCATATGTATAGACCTCCAGTATACGTTCCTGCAATTGCGGTAAAAGGGGTTAACCAAAAGTGTATCATAGATTGTGATGATCAATTCTGAAAAGAATTAACTGAAAAACCTATCTACTCACCATTATACTTGATATACTTTCCATAAGTGTATTTGTGTCTATTTGAGGGGAGATGTGTTACGGTGGATGAAAATGCATTGAAGAAGACGGAACCAGAACGTTATCCAAGTACAGTGACTGAAGAAGTGCATGCTCTTACTACTAAAGTGAGAGCGTTAGAGGACGAAATCAGTGAATTGAAAAAGGATATACACGCTATCGACTTCTTGCAAAAAAAACCGATTATTTCAGGCGATGCGATTGCTACCGGAGGCTTCTGGATTGTAGCAGCATTAGCTGTAATCGGGATATTTTTTTAATGAAGGAGGTAATAACGTATTATGAAAAGCCCAGGACTAGCAGCTGTACTTAGCTTTTTTTGGACCGGCGTCGGACAGATTTATAATGGTCAGATCCTGAAAGGTCTCATACTAATTGGAGTGCAAGTTATCAATTCACTTCTTATGTTTGTATTAATTGGGTTTATCACGTATCCAATTGTTTGGATATGGGGAATGTACGACGCTTACAAAACTGCTGAAAAACACAACACTCGTCAAGTTTACTAAAAAAGAAATTTAATAGTATGAGGAACGTTAGATGCATAGTTGGTTTCTTGTGCCTAAAAAAATCATATTAAAAAGACGTCCTATCGATTAATGAATCGATAGGACGTCTTTTTTTATTTCCGCTTTGCTTTAATGAGATTCAACTCTGTACTTAATGCTTTTAAAAGAGAGAATATCATCAACAAGATGACAAACGAGAAAGGGAGGGCAGCTATAATAATTGTATTCTGTAATGCATCTAACCCATTAACAGAAAGTAAAATTAACGCGATTGCCGACTGAAGTACACCCCATATGAGTTTGATACTATTCGGCGGTGTCAGTGATCCATAACTGGATTGCATGCCTAGCACAAATGTCGCTGAATCCGCAGAAGTGATGAAGAAGGAAGCAATCAGGACAATTGCAACAATGGAGATGAATACGCCCCAAGGTAATGTACTAAACAACTCAAAGACCACGAGTTCAGTAGCTTTATCCGCGAGATTGACGACTCCCGCTTTCTGAGCTTCAATCGCAGTCGTTCCAAAAGCTGTAAACCAGAATGTGCAAAGAATTGTCGGTGCAATCATAACACCAATCATGAATTCACGAATTGTACGTCCTTTGGACACACGTGCGATGAACATACTAACGAAAGGTGCCCAAGAAATCCACCAAGCCCAGTAAAAGATGGTCCACATATCCAACCACTGTCGGTTTTCTGAATTCAATGGGGAAGTGGAGAAGCTCATTTTCACGAAGTTCGCTATATAACCCCCAAGGGAGTCTGAGTACATATTAAAGATTAATAAGGTTGGACCAAGTATCACAACTAAAACCAGTAACGCAATTGCGAGTACAAGATTCAAATTGGATAAGTATTGAATCCCTTTACTAAGACCACTCCAAGCTGACATGATGAAAAGTACAGTTACAACTAATATGATGATGAATTGAGACTGAGTTCCTATTTCAACTCCAAACAAATAATTCAACCCTGCATTAATTTGTACAGCGCCAAAGCCGAGAGTAGTTGCAACACCGAAAGCGGTTGCAAACACAGCGAGAACATCCACAAGAACACCCCAAGGGCCATTCATCTTATTCCCAAAAATCGGCTTCAATGTTGAAGAAATTAAACCAGGTTCTCCCTTACGGAACTGGAAGAATGCTAGAGATAAGGCGACAAAACCGTACATTGCCCATACATGGATACCCCAATGGAAAAAGGATTGACGTAAGCCTTCTTTAAATGCAGCTGGTGTATTGAGCTCGCCTGTCGATGACATGACAGCATAGTGTGAAAGTGGCTCTGCAGCGCCATAAAAGACAAGTCCGATGCCCATACCGGCTGAGAATAGCATGGCAATCCAGGATACTGTTGAAAACTCGGGTTTGTCTGTATCTTTCCCAAGTCTTATTTTCCCGAATGGACTAAAGATCAGGAACATACAAATGATAACGAGTACGGATAACAGCATGAGGTAATACCAACCAAAGGTAGATGCGACGAAGTTTTGAACCTTTCCGGTTTGTTCGGCAAAGCTTTCCGGCGCGAGCACACCGTAGCCAACTGCCAAAATGATCAGTCCAATCGTAATGTAAAAAACGTTTGAAATTTTTCTCATGATTCCCCCTAAGATAATTGTAGTGATTTCACGGTTATTAACTATAGCAATAAAGAATTGAAAATGCAAAAGAATATAAAAAGGAGAATGTAAGAACATCCTCCTTTTCTTAAATGCGAAAAAATAGTGTCATCACAGGCATTTTAAAAAAACGATTTAAGCTAAGCGGTCCTTTTCGTGGATATCGTCAGGCTCACGAAGCAAATAATACTTTCCTTTGGTTACCTTTGCGAGAAGTACAGTAAGTATTGAAGCAAGAACAGCGGCGAAAAATGCTGCTGTAGACTCTAAGAAAATGCCCATATATCCAAGTGCAGCAAGGGTTCCGAGAAGACTTGCAACTAATAGTGATATTACACCGACTGGATTCCAGCGATACAAATATTCTTGACGAGCAACATAATAATTGGGTCCGATCTTCATGAGTTTTTTGACGACAAGAGCATCCGTTACTAGAATCGCTGCCCAAGAGAGTAAAAATACGCCTTGGAATGTCATCATCGTACTTAAATGATCGACAATATTTGCAAGCATAAGTAATATTGCGCTAACCCCTGATACAACGACCCAAAAACGACGACCCGGAGTAAACCTAAACATGTTTTCGAAGAAGTTTGAAAGCGACAACGAGCTACTGTAAATATTCGTTACGTTAATGCGTAATTGAGTAATCATAGTAAACAAAGCTCCGCCAATACCGAGCAACAGGACAATATAAACTCCTGGATCGGGTTCCATAAAACGAACACCAAACCAGATGCCTAAACCACCCATTACTCCAAAACAAAAGATTTGAGGGATAAAACCAATCATAAAAGAGCCTAGTTTAATATCCTTAGGCTTTAAAAAACGTGCATAATCTGAAGCGAGGAGAGCTGTCAGACCCATGATACCATTATGCATACCAATGCACATGAGTAATGCGGTGCCACCTAGTGTGACACCCTCAGGCATATAGGAGAATACGGCTCCGGTGTACACTGCAGGTTTATAAAACGAGATAATGATTGCAGTGATTAAAAACACAACAAATACTGGCATTGACCACTTTTGCAATTTATCAAGCTGTTCAATTCCGAACCAATTCAAGGGGATGACGATTGATCCGAACACGATGATGAGAATCCACTTTGGGAGGGTAGGGAAAAAGTGGTGAACTGCAGATACTAAAATTAACCCTTCAAACGCACAATACATAATGAAGTTAGATGCGTAAATCAGTGATGTAAGTGAGGAACCGATATATCCGAAACCTCCACCGCGTGACAGGAGATTTACATTCATCCCAGATTTCGCAGACAAATAGGCGATAACTGTTCCTAATATCCCTGCGACAATGATTGCGTAAGCTGAAGAAATCATAGCATTTGCTGCCCCATAAGAGAGAGCCATGACACTTCCCATTTGGAAGTAAAAAATGGCTGTTGCGATTCCGAATGTAATGTTGGTAATGCTTAACCAACTTTTCGTACGGTCTTCTCGAGGAACTCGGTCAAGCGAATAGTCACTTTCCAGTTCTTCTATTTCTTCGTTATATTCATTTGTAGTATTAGTTACTGATTTCATTCAATTCCTCCTAATCGATACATGCATCTCCTTCCTGTTCAGTCAATTATTTTTTCGCAAGTTATACACTGTAGAAGCATAACAAAAAAACAAAAGATATATCAAGGGATGCAGTTGACATACCTATATTCTATACAGAGTTGAGTAAAGATAACCATGATTCAATTAGTGATTTACAGAGAATTCTAACTTCCGTGTATTGAAGCGAAAAAGGGGAATACTGAAACAGGAAACTTTATTTGACACTATTTAAGTGTTAAACTAGTATTGATGAAAAGGAGTGATACTTATGGGTAAATTAGATGGTAAAGTAGCAGTAATCACTGGCGGTGCCGGTGGTATCGGAAGTGGTATGGCAAAAGCATACGTTAAGGAAGGCGCGAAAGTGGCAATCGTTGACTTAAACGCTGAAACTGGCGAAGCAATGGTGAAAGAACTTCAGGAGTTCCAACCTGAAAGCATGTTCATTCAAGCGGACCTTACAGATCGCGACAAGCTGAAAGATATCATCGCAACAGTTGTCGACAAGTATGGAAAACTAGACATTCTTGTCAATAACGCACACGCATCACGTCAAGTTTTGCTAGCTGACGCAACTCAAGCGGATATGGATTTCTCCTTTAACACTGGGTTCTATCCAACGTTTTACTTGATGCAAGCAGCATACCCACACTTGAAAGAGTCTGAAGGGACAATCATTAACTTCTCTTCAGGTGCTGGTATTAATGGAGATGTTATGCAAGGTACGTATGCGGCTGCAAAAGAAGCGATTCGTGCGATTACTCGCGTAGCAGCAAACGAATGGGGTCAGTTCGGCATCAACGTGAACTTAATTTCACCGATTGCCAATTCACCTGGTATCCAACAGTGGAAAAAAGACCAGCCTGAAGCATTTGACAAAATGATCAACAATATTCCAATGCGTCGTCTTGGCGAATTGGAAGGCGATATTGGTCGAGTTGCAGTCTTCCTTGCGAGTGAAGATGCATCATACATCACTGGACAAACAATCATGGTTGACGGTGGCGCAACTAAATTACGCTAACCAAAAAACACGATCCTCTGAAACTGAGGATCGTGTTTTTATTATTTTCGTAATAATAAATAGATGAAGTAGGGAGCACCGATTAAGGAAACGACTAATCCTGCTGGAATAATCCCAACGCTGGATATGTTTCTACCGATCGTATCTGCGAGCAATAATAACCAGCCGCCAAGTAGAATAGCGATTGGAAGATAGAGCTGACTGCGTGGACCGATTAAAGACTTTGCAATATGAGGAGCCATCAGCCCAACAAAAGCAATTCCTCCAGTAACGGAAACAGCTGAAGCTGCGAGTGCGACTGCAGTGATGAGAAGAATAATACGTTCCCGCTCAACAGAAACCCCAATTCCAATGGCAACAGATTCACTTAACCCCAATACATTCAATCGGTTCGCTTTATATAACGCGAATGGAACAAGAATAAGTAACCAGGGCAATAGTGCAATGACAAATGGCCAATCAGACCCCCAAATATTTCCCGCTAACCATTTCGCAATGAAATCCACTTTTTCACGATCCGCTGAAGAAGTGAGAACGATCATGACACCGGATAGTGCTAGAGAAAACCCCACACCTGTTAACACCAATCGAACCGGCTGCATTCCTGTTTTTTTATCGTAAGCGAAGAGATAGATTAGAAATGCGGTCAAAAATGCCCCAACTAACCCGACAATCGGCATCAAATACACTAACGCACCTGTTTCAACAGGTACAAATAGAAAGAATACTGCAATGGAAGTACCTGCCCCAGCGTTAATGCCAATAATTCCGGGATCCGCCAAGTCATTCCGTGTGATTCCTTGAAGAATCGAGCCAGAAAGCGCAAGGGCTGCTCCTGCTAAGAACGTTATGGCTATACGGGGGAGACGAATAGAAAACAAAACAAATTCTTCTTTAAATGTACCATTGCCGAAAAGTGCAGGGAAGATGCGACCAGGATCTACGGAAGCTGGCCCGAGTGCAATGGCTGCAACTGCAGTTCCGAGAGAAAGGATGCTAAATATGATCAATAAGAGACGCTGTTTTCTTAACACTTTAGATTGAATCATGAGAAAGCTCGCCCTCCTTTACGGAGAATAATTAGGAAGAACGGCAAGCCCATGACTGCAACGAGTGAAGCAACGGGTGTTTCGTATGGTGCGTTCATCGTCCGACCTAATGTGTCCGCAAGCAACATGAATGCACCACCAACAACTGCAGACATTGGCAGTATAAACCGATAATCAGTGCCAACTATTGCGCGAACGATATGCGGAATCATAAGTCCCACGAACGCCAGATTTCCTACCAGAGCAACGGCAGATCCAGCCAGAAGAATAGTTAGGATGAACAAAATCATTTTGATCCTGAATGTATGCTGACCCAATCCGACAGCTACTTCTTCATTTAAACTTAGTAGAGTTAGTTGCTTGGACAAAATTAGGCCGACTCCTATCCCGATAACAATCACCGGAGTAATAATTTGAAGTTGAGACCAAGTTGTACCAATCACACCTCCAGCTGTCCACATGGAAATGTCTTTGGACACCTTAAAATAGATTCCGACCCCTTCAGCAACCGCAAAGAAGAAAGTCGAGACTGCAGCGCCTGCCAAAACAAGACGGAAAGGTGAGAAGCCACCACGCTTTGCAGAAGCGATGCCGAAGACTACTAGAGCCCCAGCTGCTGCTCCTAGAAAACAAGCGATCATAATCCCGTAATAATTGAGGGAAGGAACAAGTGCGATTGCAATGGCGAGAGCGGCATTAGCACCTGCAGTTAAGCCAAGTAATCCTGGATCAGCTAGAGGGTTTCTTGTCATCCCTTGCATGATGGCACCTGAAACAGCCAAAGCAGAACCGACTAGTAACGCAGCAAGTTCCCGTGGAAAACGGATCTCTCTTAAAATCAAACTATTTTTACTTGAATCGCCTATAATTGCTAGCCACACATCAGATACGGAAATATTCGCTGCACCTAGTATCATTGCAAGGAATAGAGAAGCTACCAATCCGATGCAAGCTATAAAGAATTTAATTGAAAATGGCATAGTTCGCAGATTCATTAGCCAGGACTCCTTTCGCAAAAGAAAAGGATTCTTTCAAGGTGAAAGAATCCTTCTTGAATAACGATTACTTTAAAAAGTTTTCTTTGAAAAACTCAAGCTGATACTCAAGCGTTAGAGGATCGTTGAAGTAGAACTCACTCAACTCAGCTTCAAATACATGACCTTCTTTAACAGCTGGAGTATTCTTATATGTCTCAGTTTCCATAAAGGAATTATCGCCATCGTTATTGCGACTTAAAATAACGTAGTCTCCCATATAATCAGGAAGTACTTCAGAAGAAAGAGCGAAATAACCATCCTTTAATGCATCTGCTTTGACTTTTTCAGGCATCGGTAGCTTCATCTCTTGAAATAGGATTTCTGTTCCGCGTCCCCAGCTATCTCCATATACATAGAGCTGCTTGTCAAAGTTTTCAATAACTGAAACGGTCTTACCCTCACCGATTTTCGCTTTAATTTCTTCGCCAGTTTCTTGTGCACGCGTTTTGAAATCAGTGACCCATTCTTGAGCTTCCTCACCTTTGTTCAATAACTTTCCGATTTCAACATATTGAGTCAAATAATCGACTTTATTGTAAGTGAATGTGACTACGGGAGCAATTTCTTTTAACCGATCCAAATTATTCAATGGAGATAGTCCAATGATTAAATCCGGTTCCAGTTCAATGATTTTTTCTAAATCTTCATCAGACACTACTTCAGCATCTTTCAGTTTCGATTCAAATCGAGGATTATCTTTTGACCAAGAGTCCACACCGACAATAGGAACGTCAAGTGACATAACATGTCCTGCAAATGATGACAAAACGACAACGCGCTGTGGATTTGCTGGAACTTCTATTGGGCCATCTTCAGATTCATAGGTAATCGTTCCTGAATCTTTCGCGGCTCCGTCTTTTGAAGGTTCCTTGGAAGCATCCTCATTTTTAGAAGAGCAAGCTCCTAGAACAAGAACCAGTGCAAGCGTTAAGAATAATAGTGCCTTTTTCATGTTAGTAATCTCCTTTTAATAAATCGTATGTAATACACATCGGTTTACCGCTTCTCGGATCCATTCCGATTTCTGCGTCAATCCTAAAAACTTCACGCAAAGTTGTAGGTTCTATTACTTCTTCAGAAGAACCCGCTTTAATGACCTTCCCATCTTTCATCGCTATCAAATAATCAGCGAAGCGGGCAGCCTGATTTAAATCATGTAACACCATGATAATGGTTCGTTCCTGCTCAGCATTCAATTTCTGTAATAGTTCAAGAACTTCCAACTGATGTGCCATGTCTAAATAGGTTGTCGGTTCATCAAGGAAAATGATTTCCGTTTCTTGTGCAAGCGCCATTGCGATCCAGACCCTCTGACGTTGACCGCCTGAAAGAGCATCCACTTGACGATCACGGAAAGAATCCGTATTTGTAACAGTAAGAGCCCAGTTAATGACATCGAAATCAGATGCTGTCAACCGACCTAGTCCTGTTTGGTAGGGGAATCTCCCATAAGAAACGAGTTCCGACACTGTTAGACCACTCGCAGCTTCTTGTGTTTGCGGAAGAATTGCCATTTTTCGAGCAAGCGCTTTTGTTTTATGATCAGCAATATCTCCCCCATCCAACAATACCTTCCCTGAAAGGCGGGGAATGAGACGTGTCATCCCTTTCAAAAAAGTCGACTTTCCACATCCGTTAGCCCCGATGATCGCAGTTATTTTCTTATTCGGTATCGTAACGGATAGGTCGTCCACGATGATTTGTTCACCGTAAGCAATCTGTAAGTTTTCAGTTGCCAAACGTACCATTCGGAGCACTCCCATCTTTTATACACAATAAACGTTGATAATGATTCTCATTATCGGTATAATGCTACTATAAAGAGTGATCCTAAAGAAGTCAAATATAAATTTAGGGGGATGAAGTATGTCTCAAGCAACAATTGTAGATGTGACGATTATTGGTGGAGGACCTGCAGGATTATATGCTGCTTTTTATAGTGGGTTACGTGGAATGTCCGCCAAAATCATTGAATTTCAACCGGAACTAGGTGGGAAACTACATGTTTATCAAGAAAAAATGATTTGGGACGTTGGCGGCGTCACACCAGCACCTGCAGCTGAAATGATTAATAAGTTAGTGGAGCAAGGCATGACGTTTAACCCCGAAGTTGTCTTGAATGAAAAAGTAACTGGAATTGAAAAAGATGATGAAGGAAATTTTGTCTTGACTAGCGCTTCTGGTGCTAAACACTATAGCAGAACAGTCATTCTTGCTGTTGGCGGAGGTATTCTAAAGCCACAAAAAGTGGAAATAGAAGGCGCAGAGCGGTTCGAAGTCTCGAATTTACATTACACCGTAAAGTCACTACAACACTTCAAAGGAAGGCGTGTCCTGATATCAGGTGGCGGAAATGCTGCAATCGACTGGGCTAATGAGCTAGAACCTATTGCCAAAGAAGTGATTTTAACATATCGGAAATGTGATTTAAACGGACATGAAGCACAAGTTCAGCAATTGCTTCAGAGTCAAGTAGTGTGCCACTTTAATACAAGGATTGACAAATTGATAGCATCAGCTGATCACCAGTCAATCGAAAAAGTGGAATTAAAACATTGTCTAGAAGAATCCGGATTGACTCTGGAAGTTGACGATGTGGTCATTAACCATGGATATGAAGTGGATACCTCATTAATAGGAGGCAGCGAAGCGAACCTTGAGCTCACAAACGACCACCGAATTGCTGGAACACCGATGAGCGGGACTTCAGTTCCTGGGATTTTTGCTGCTGGAGATGTCCTTTTCCATGAAAGTAAAGTCAATCTCATCGCGGGGGCATTTCAAGACGCTGCAAACGCTGTAAATAGTGCCAAAATGTATTTAGATCCAAAAGCATCCCAGGCAGGCATGGTGAGCTCGCACAATGATGTCTTCAAAGAACGTAACAAAAAACTTGTACAGCAGTTAATCAGTTAAACCTAAATATGAAATTACTTCCCCACAAAAAGAAGCAGATGCACTAGGCTCTGCTTCTTTTTGTCGTTCTTATCCCCAAATGTGTGCAATGATGGAAAGTACTATAATATGAAAGACTTGGTCCGCCATAATTATCAGCCACGCAGGTTCTCCATCTTTTATGCCCATTATCGTCTTCGCCCACCATGCAACAAAACGACGGCGATCCAAAATGACATGACTCACAAAAATAATGGCAACTACCCATAAAGAAATCCTTCCTGTGCCTATTAAAAATGCAACACTTACAGCCGATGTATAAACGAAACAATGCGTTAAGAGTGGAGCCCACTTTGAGGCTTTTCCTGCAGCCATCCAACTCGTTTGAAGTAAATAATCGCCAATCAGATGACCTATTATTAAATATGAGAACAATGTCACGTTGTTACCTCCGTGTTACTGATTTTTCATTGAAAGTAATGACTTTAGTTGTGTATTTATGATTGTTTCATGATACTATTATTACAAATAGAGAGAAACGTGACAACAGTTTTTTAGAAAGGAATTAGTAAATGGAAAAATCACTTGCATTAACGACTCCTGACTCCTCTGAATTTCCACAGTCAGATCTACTTTTATCTACTATTTTTGAATATATGGGGAAAATGTCCACTGAAACAGACATTGCGAAGATGCTTTTGTTATTAGCTGATTTAGGTACAAAGTTAGTACAGGCAGATCGATGTACCGTTTGGCTCCATGAATCTATATCGCAGACTGTTTGGACGGTCGCAGGACATGGGGTAGAACGAATTACAATATCGGATACGAGTGGGTTTGTGGGAAGAAGCGTACAAACTGGAACGGTGATTAATGTAGAAGATGCTTATTTAGATGAACGATTCAATACTGCAGTCGATCAGGAAACAGGTTATCATACACGTTCTATACTGTGTATCCCATTCACTAACCAAGAAGGAAAAATAATTGGTGCATTCCAGGCTATTAATAAGCTTGGAGATTCCCACTTTACAAAAAAGGATGAAACGTTGTTATCATTTGCCTCAACGTATGCTGGTAAATCTCTTGATACGTTCATGTTACATAACGAGTTACTGGAAACGCAAAAAGAAATTATAGAAACGATGGGGGAAATAGGCGAGAGTCGATCTCAAGAAACCGGTAATCATGTCAAACGTGTGGCAATCTATTCTTATAAGTTGGCTCAACTTGCAGGTATCTCTGAACCACAATCGCTTCTTCTTCGTTACGCATCTCCCATGCATGACATAGGAAAAGTGGCAACACCCGATTCAATTCTACTGAAGCCTGGAAAGTTAACGCCCGAAGAATTTGAAGAAATGAAGTTGCATACAGTCGTTGGATATAATGTTTTTCGGAAATCAGAGCGTGAATTATTAAAAACAGCTGCCATTATCGCTTACGAGCATCATGAAAGATGGGAAGGCGGCGGATATCCTAGAGGTTTGGAGCGAGAACAGATTCATATATTTGGAAGGATCACCGCAATCGCTGATGTATTTGACGCACTAGGTAGTGACCGCGTGTATAAAAAGGCTTGGCCACTTAAAAAAATCGTGTCGTACATGTCTGAGCAACGGGGCAAACAATTTGATCCTACGTTAATAGATCTATTTCTAGACCATTTAGATGAATTTGTCGCAATTCGTGATAGTTATACCGATAGGATGTGAAGTGAAAGTGTCGAAAACTATTTCCATAGTAGAAACCCGTCTAGTTAAATTGCCACTTGAAGTAGTATGGGAGCTAGTTTCCGATACCAATCGCTTAAACCGATACATCGGATTGTTTCCAGTCAACTTTACTCCCTTTAGAACCAGGACCCAACAGCTCATTCGAAAAGCAAAAGGAAAAGCTTATGGATTGATAGAGGTTGAATGGGATGAAAACGTATTTGAATGGGTTCGTGAATCTTATTACACGGTTGAGCGTAATTATACGAAAGGGCCAGTGGAGCG
The DNA here is from genome assembly GCF_059415065.1 of Sporosarcina sp. SAFN-010. NCBI lineage: Bacteria > Bacillati > Bacillota > Bacilli > Caryophanales > Caryophanaceae > Sporosarcina > Sporosarcina sp. SAFN-010. The sequence goes on from NZ_JBPFDS010000021.1 coordinate 18,475, forward strand.
TGCGATTTGGAAAGTGTCAGTTACGAAAGTGGACGAGGAAGAAACGAAGTTGACACTTACAGGATTGTTTGAGTATCGTTCTCTTTTAGGAAAAGTGGCATTAACAAAAGGAATTATTCCTCAACTCCTTCAAACATTTACTTATGTCGAAGACGCTGCGGTGACAAAGGAGCATATGCCAACAGCAAGAGAACAGAAAGCCATTCAAATAGACGAACGCGTTTTACTTGATGCAGAACACCACTTGACCGAATTATCGCTTGATCAGGCACTTGTCAAAGCGCTCATTAGAACCATTCGAACGGAATCAGATGAAGCTGTGACGTCAATTCAGCCCTATCGATGGGCATTTGAACATGGATTTACTAAACAACAAGCAGTTCGTCTATTCTTGTTTGCGAGTGAAGCCGGAGTATTGGATTATGAGTGGAGTTTGATGTGCCCGAACTGTCGAGTCGCTAAAGATCATGCCTCCGTCTTAAAAGATGTGAAAAAAACGGTGCATTGTGATCTATGCGGTGTGGACTTCGAACTTGATTTTGAAAACTATGTAGAAATGACTTTTCAAGTGAACGGTGCGATTCGAAAAACGAACAAAGTAACGTTTTGCATAAACGGACCAACTAATTCACCACATACAATTGGACAGTTTCGGATTCCACCTCAATCGACGACACATGTACCGTGGACTAGTATTCCTAAGGACATGCAAATTCGGGTGGTGAAGCATAATTTCAAAGTTCCATTTACCTATCAACCAAACATTGAATCTTCGCAAATACATATTCAACCTAATGGTATTGTCGAACAATTTCTTATGCAAAGTTCAGACATTTCAATTGTTAACACGAGTGATGAAGAATATGTCGTGGTATTTGAAGAGACGAAATGGGATGAATATGCGCTTACAGCACGTGAAGTAACCTCACTTCAGTTGTTCCGGGATTTGCTGCCCGCAGAAGTTCTTGCGCCAGGCATGCAAATCGGGGTAGGTAAGCTGACCATTCTGTTTACTGATCTGAAGGATTCAACTCTGTTATATGAACGGGTTGGGGATGCAAGCGCATATAGTGATGTCCAAAAACATTTCACCTCACTTGGCAATCTAATTCGTTCCCATGATGGAACAATTGTAAAAACAATAGGAGATTCCATTATGGCGGCATTCTCTTCTAACATTCATGCGTTGGAAGCAGCGCTTGATATACAATCCTCTGTGTCCTCCCTAAACAAAATGTTGAATAATCCGGTCACTATTAAGATAGGTTTGCACGAGGGGCCAGTGATTGCGGTCAATGCAAATGGTGTGCTAGATTACTTTGGCAGAACTGTTAACATGGCAGCGCGTGTTCAACAACAGAGCACTGGGGGAGACATTGTGTTGAAAAAGAAACTTTTCGATGAGCTGGAAGTCAAGGCAGATTTAGGATTGGTAACGGAATTCACGACACAACTACATGGAATGGCATCACCTATTCAATTGGTCAGATTGAATCCTATACTTGGTGACGTAGATTGAAAGAGCTATTTTAGCTCTTTTTTTCGTTTTACGTGTATTTGAAAGTGAACAGGGAAAATAAGAAAGGTAAACATCCATATATAGGAGGGAGAATGATTATGAAAAAAAATCTTATGCTACTCACTATATTACTTTCTGGCGGTCTAGCTGCCTGTTCTGCATCTCCAACGGACGAAACCACCAATTCCACCCAACAGGAAATGGGCGATTCTGTTCAAAACGAAACAGATGGAAACGCTGGAGGTCAAAATTATGAAGAAGATCAGACTTCTAATAACGAACAGTCCCAGTCAGATGAAGCACAAGACAGCGATGGAACATCAGCGTCAGAAGAAAATGATAACCAAGGGCAATCTGGCCAAGCAGGCACTGCTGATGAGTCAATTGATAAAGAACAAAAGAAAATGGCAATTGATACATTGAACGACTTAGTTTTAGATGGAAAGAAAGGGAAAGTATATCATTTAAATGATAACTTCTACGTGGGGAGAACCACTCAAACTGACGTCTATAATACAATTGGAAAGCCTGAACGCCAGGACACATTCGATCGATATACCGGGTCAATGGGGCAAGCTTCCTATGATCTCAGATATAATGAAAAGGGTCTATTAGTTGAAGCACGTTACCTTGGAACGAACGTTGAAAGACAAACAAATTTAGGTGGCATCAGTTCAAAAGATTTAGTAGAACAATTGGGTAACCCAGATGAAAAAAGAATGCTGAAAGATTCCAATCAAACGAGTTATATCTATGAATTAGGAAACTACGAGATCCAGTTCGTCATGACTGAGAAAGACAAAGCGGACCATGTCAACTTGTTGCTCGTCTCCTGAAAAAAGCCATGCGGCAAATCCGCATGGCTTTTGTATGTTTTATTCGGACTTCAACCGATCGATAATCTCTTTTACATAGAACATGGTCCGACTTGCGGCTTCATCAGGAGTTGCCTCAATCCGATTATTAAGGAAATTCATTAGCATTCCTTGCCAAATTAAAATAGTGACTTCATTGAGCGACTCGATTTTATCTGCATCTAGACCGCCTTGCTCTACAGCTCTTTTCAAGATGGGATTGCCTCTTTTTACAACATTCTGTTCAAGTAAACTCATTCTGATTTCTTCAGGAACATCCACTAAGTCCGCTGGATAGAATTCATAATACTTCTCCAACAAATGGTCGGGATTATCTCCTAGATCGCGGATGAAAACTGAGTGGAAGATATCTGGTTGTTTAAACGAATATTCACAAAAACATTCCCATGCAGTTACATATTGATCTAAGGCACAAGATTCCTCATTCATGCGTCTCGTCACTTCAACCGTATAATCCTTCATCAATCTCATCGATGCGAAAAACAGCAAGTGTGAGAACTCGTCGAAGTAATTATAAATGGTTGCACTATTATAACCAGCACGGTCTGCAACCTTACGAATTGTAACTGCTCTCGCACCTTCTTCTTCAATGATTTCAGTGGCCGCCTCGACAAAGTACTTCCACATTCTACTCTTTTGAAGCATTTTCTTATCCAAATAAAGCGCCTCGCTTTTCTCAGTTATCAGTAATTGTACAATACTACCAGTCTAATTCATTATACTTGTACTTGCGAATTTATTCTGATAGTATAAACGCGTTCACAATATAATCATGATTATAAATTAAGAATGAAGAACTCGCAATCTTTTTTGACTACACAAATCTTGTTCAATAACAATTGAAATACGTTATTTGAAAGCGTTATCAAAGTTGCGTTTGTGAAACAACAAAAGGGGGTTGAAGGATGCAAAAAACGAAATTAGATCCTTTCGTATTTTGGACGTCAATAGTATTCATTTTACTGGCAACTGTGTTGCTAGTAGTCTTTAGAGAAAGTGCTGAACCTGTCCTGGATGACGTCATGACGTTCATCACGTTTAAAATGGACTGGGCATTCCAATTTCTCACATTTGGGCTATTTATATTTTTAATATGGTTGGCGTTTAGTAAATTTGGTCGCATTAAATTAGGGGAGGGAAAACCCGAGTTTTCTAGTTTCAGTTGGGGCGCTATGCTGTTTACCGCTGGAATGGGAACAAGCATTATGTATTGGGCAATGATTGAACCGATTTCGTACTTTTCAGGTCCGCCTTTTGGAATTGAACCTGGTACCAATGAAGCTGCAGAATGGTCACTTACATATGGATTGTTCCATTGGGGTATTTCAGCGTGGTCACTTTATGCATTTCCAACTGTCGTAATTGCGTACTCGTACTTTGTGAAGAAACGTCCATCTCTTAAAATCAGTACTGCACTAAGAGGAGCTCTTGGTAAATATGCAGATGGTTGGGTAGCAAAGTTAATCGATGTCCTCGTCATTTGGAGTTTAGTAGGTGGTCTTGGTACTTCTTTAGGACTTGGTGTTCCAATGGTTTCTGCTGTTGTCGGCTCCATATTTTCCATTGAACCGTCTCTCGGATTGGATGCCGTTATCGTCACACTCATCACTATTATCTATTCAGCGAGTGCCTACCTAGGCTTACAAAAAGGGATTAGAAGACTAAGTGATTTGAATATCTACTTGGCAATTGCCCTTGCTCTCTTTGTTTTCATCGCAGGACCTACTTCGTTTATACTTACGTATTTCTCGAACAGTTTTGGATTGATGCTTCAAAACTTCACGTTCATGAGTTTTCATACAGATCCGATTTCCCAAGGCGGATTCCCACAAGGTTGGACTGTGTTCTATTGGGCTTGGTTTGCTGCAACTGCAATGTTCATGGGATTATTCGTCGCCCGGATTTCCAAAGGGCGCACGTTGCGTGAATTGATCACCCATATGCTATTGTGGGGGTCAATCGGAGGCTGGGTCTATTTCATGGTCTTCGGTGGCTATTCTATGAACTTGCAGTTACAAGGAGTTGCCGATATTGCGAAAACACTTTCTGAACAAGGTGGACCAGCAGCTGTCGTCGAAATCCTTCGTTCTCTACCGCTAGATGTACTCGTGTTGCCATTCTTTGTGATCGTTGGTGTTATTTTCTTATCGACATCGATGGACTCTGCAACGTACATCTTAGCAGCCGTTGCAACGAAAGAATTACAGCCTGGTGAAGATCCTGCACGTTGGCACCGAATGATTTGGGGCGCTATTCTTGCAGTACTGTCAATCTCGTTGCTACTAGTAGGAGGTCTCCGTGTTATACAAACCTCGGCAGTCGTAGTAGCAGTTCCAATCTTCATCATCTATATTTTGCTTCTCGTTTCACTCGTAAGATGGTTGCGCGAAGATTTTCCAAATGAAAACCTAAACAAATAATTGGAGGCATTTCTCATGGTATTTAACGTAAGAGAAACAAATCGTACAATCCGCACGACCTTCCCGAAAAAAACGAAAGAATTATCGAACGTCATGATTCCGCTTTCAGACGGAACACAATTGGCTGCACACATTTGGCTGCCGGAAGACGCAGAAACAACACAGGTCCCAGCAGTTCTTGAGTACTTACCCTACCGTAAAAACGAATTTACTGCATTGCGTGATTCTCTACGTCATCCATATTTTGCAGGGCACGGATATGCGAGCATAAGGGTCGATATTCGAGGAACTGGAGATTCAGACGGCATTTTGTATGATGAATACTTGAAGCAAGAACAAGATGATGCATTAGAAGTATTGGATTGGATTGCAAAACAGTCATGGTCAACAGGTAGTGTTGGGATGATCGGTAAATCATGGGGTGGCTTCAATGGACTCCAAATCGCAGCGCGCCAACATCCAGCACTAAAAGCGATTATCACATTGTGTTCTACAGATGATCGCTATGCAGATGACGTCCACTACAAAGGGGGCGCAATGCTTGCCTCAGATATGCTTTGGTGGGCTAGTACAATGTTTGCGTATAATGCACGTCCGCAATATCCTGAAGTCAGGGGCGAGTCGTGGAGAGAAAATTGGTTGGAGCGCATGGAACTGACTCCTCCATATGCAGAAGAATGGGTGCGTCATCAGCGCAGAGATGCTTACTGGAAACACGGTTCAGTCATTGAAAATTACGATGATGTAACGATTCCAGTCTTTGCAGTTGGCGGCTGGGCAGATGGTTATACGAATGCGATTCCAAGATTATTAACAGGTTTAAAAGGGCCGAAAAAAGGTCTAATCGGTCCGTGGGCACACGAGTATCCTGAAATGGCGGTACCAGGTCCACAAATCGGATTCTTACAAGAAGCGGTCCGTTGGTGGGATGAATGGCTAAAAGACGAACGGACAGGCATCATGGATGAGCCGATGGTTCGCGTTTATATGCAAGATAGCGTTCCACCACAAACAGAGTATTTATGTCGTCCAGGACACTGGGTGGCAGAAGAACAATGGCCACCAGCAAATGTTAAAGAAAAGCAACTGTTCTTAAATGGAAAAAACTTGAGTGAAACAGCTGACGGGAAAGAAGTAATCATATCTTCCGTTCAACAACACGGATTGTATGCAGGCGTATTCTGTCCATTTGGCCAGCCAGGGGACCTACCAGCGGATCAGCGAATTGAAAATGGCATGGCAGTAGTGTTCGATGCAGCACCTGTTGAAAAAGACAAACCAATTCTAGGTGAACCTGAATTCCGTTGCAGAATTACTTCAGATAAAAAAGCTGCACATCTAGTTGTCCGACTCAATGATGTTGCGCCCGACGGTTCTTCGACGCGTATCACGTGGGGCGTGTTAAATCTTACACACCGCGATAGCGATGAGAACCCAAGTTATTTAGAACCAGGAAAACCTTACGACGTAACAGTGAAGATGAATGTCATCGGTCATACGTTGCAAAAAGGTCACCATTGGCAACTTGCGGTGTCACCGAACTATTGGCCACACATTTGGCCTTTCCCTGAAGCGGTTACCTTCACAGTTGAAACTGGAGAAGAAACATCACTAGTCTTGCCACTTAGAAATCCGACAGATCTGGATAAGACGTTAAAACCTTTTGCTCAAGCGGAAACAGCGGAAGTACTAGAGAAGGACATTTTGCGTGAAGCAGGTCGTACACGAGAAGTGAAGCAAGATGCAGCAACCGGAGTCTGGACATTAGATGACTTTTCAGATGAAGGCAAGCGAAAATTGCATAGCAATGGACTCGAATACGGAAGCACCAATCGAAATGTCTATACCATAAGAGAAAATGATCCACTCAGTGCGCGCGTAGAATGCGATTGGACGTTAAGTGTCGGTAAAGGCGAGTGGCAGACGTACTTGGAAACAAAGAGTACGATGACTGCGGACGAAACTCATTACTACCTCATGAACGAATTGAAAGCATGGGAAAATGAAAAGGAAGTGTTCCACAAGAAGTGGGAAGAAAAAATAGAACGCGATTTCACTTAATGTAACATTCGCGTAAAATCGTATTACCAAGGAAGCTGTAGAGGAATTCAGTGAAAACTGTTTGCCTCTGCAGCTTCTTTTTTTTGATGGATGGGTTGTTATAGCGAATAATCGAAAGGGGAATCTTGAGAATAAGTAAATAATGCTCTTAGAGCTCCATATGTGCTCATAAATCATGAAAAATTCTCATAAATTCCAAGATATGCTCATAAATTAAAAAATCTGATCATAACTCCTGAAAAGTGATCATAAATCCAAAAAAGTGCTCATAACTCTAGAGAAGTGATCATAAATTACCATAAATCGCTCATAAAGTCCCGCGGTCATAGCATCAGGCACATCCAAATTATTATCTCGCGATCAATGTTGAAAATTACTCCTTATTTAAAAGACGAGAGCCCAAGACCCATGTTTTTAAGAATCTCATCAGAAAAGTAAACAACTGATGTTTCCTTTCCACATTAGCTGGATTATTCACTCATAATAGGACACCTTTTTGGAACAAGATGAACTTCAATTTCTACGGTAATCGGGCTAAGAAAAAGCGGCCAGGGGAATCCCTGCCGCTTTTTTTAATTATAGATGTCTGAAAAAAGCTAGTGAACCACAATTTGTTCAAATCATTGTGAACTCAAAACCACAGCTTTACTTTCTCGCTCAAGTATACCTGTCAAATGTTCAAGCACCGTCAAGTAAACGAGCCCATTCCCTTCAATCTTTTGTGAGAAACCTAGTGGAACGGTCCTTTTTATTAGCTGGGCATAAAGCTCTGGCTCTGTAAGTTCTCTACCGAAACTGTTGTTGACCAACCCTTTGATGAGGGCAAGAGCTCCAGAGACATGTGGGGCAGCCATTGAAGTTCCGCTTAATGTTGCAAATTCCCCGTTTAAATACGTAGAAAGAATTTCTTCACCCGGAGCAACTAGATCGACTTCATTATGAGAGTTGGAAAAATCGGAAGGTCTTCTTTCAAGATTAATAGCACCTACACAAATGACTTCGTTATAACAGCCAGGATAGGCGAATTCATCGGTTGAATCGTCGCTATCGCCTTCATTTCCAGCTGCACAAACTACGAGTATATTATTAGCAACCGCTTTTTTTACCGCTTCATGAAGTTCAGGCAAATCAGTTGGACCACCTAGCGACATGGAAATTATATCCACTTTTTGTTCAATGGCATAGTTGATACCATTGATAATCCACTCATATTGCCCGGATCCTTTTTTATTCAATACCTTTATAATAAGCAGACTTGCTTCAGGAGCTACTCCGACAACGCCCTCATCGTTCTCCTGTGCGGAAATCGTTCCAGCTACATGAGTGCCATGACCGTTGTAATCGAGGAAAATGTCGGGATTACTTCCATCATCGTCCGTAAAGTTCCGACCGCCTATAATTTGATCTTGTAAATCAGGGTGTCTACTATCGCATCCTGTATCCAGTATAGCAACCGTAATGCCATTTCCTTTTGTTTCCTTCCAAATTGCGGGTGCTTGAATTAATTTCACACCAGGTGGAACTTCATTGGCCTCTGTCATTTGAATAATCACTTCGAATGGAATTACATGAGCAAAATTCTTCACTTTATCCCTCCTCATTGGATTAACGGAAATTTTGTTAAAAAGGAACTCTCTAGCATATAGTCACTGATATAGGGAAATTACTAATTTAGTTGTTTCTATTTATAGTGTTTCTACAAACTAAAACTGAACACTACCAATATATTGAATTGAAATGAATCTTTTATTTCTTGGAGCAATGACGGAGAAAATAGAAGTCTAGATAGACACATGCATCCGGCAAAAAATATTGCACATCCGTCGGCAATTCATCATATTATAAAAAATAAAACATAGAATAAATGAGGACTGGGCGGTTAGGCACTCAGTCCAACACTATTAAACTGTGAAACAAAAGCATGCCAAATCTTTAAGCACTGTACTACGTTGTAAATGGTTGGAAAAAAAGCATTTGGCCGAGAAGAAAGAAGTAATTGTCCACACTTCTGCCGATGGGGGGGCGGTTACTCCTTTCGCGATAAAAAAAAGATAGCAGACAACGACACCGACATAAAAGCAATCCATCCACCAGAAAGTGATAGAAGTAAGCTTAGTATTTCGTATGTTGTCATTGGTTTTCACCTCCCTTACTTTGGAAGTGCCCGACAAACGGTCCTGCATTCTTCGTAAATGGACTGAAATCTAGATGCAGTTGCTGTAGGGGGAAGTTATATAGTTCCCCCTACTATTATGTATATGTACAATCAGTATTTATATGCTTAATATTTATAGAAAATCACGGGGACTAGCCTTCCTGCTTAGTTGAGGGAAGGTACATCTCGTTTTTTTATTGTCTTCGATTAGTTCATTGATGTTATTTGAACGATATAAAGACAACATTCACTTTATATTCAATACGTTTACAATAAATAATCTTGCTTCAGGAGTTAATCCAATTACGCCCTTATCGATCTGTTGCACATCAAGAACTTCATAAAATTTTATTCTAAACCCACTATAAACCAAGGATAATACTGGTATATCTTCATGTGAATTATACCACAGTCTGATTATTCAGTATAATTAAATAATAGGTATAATGAATAATTGATTCTGGAGACTTATTAAAAAGGTATAATATATAGAACGTAATCACTAGTCTAACTGTGATAAAAAATAAATTTATCAAGTTGTAGTCCAAATTGCATATTAAAAATAATGTCGTTTATCTATAAAGTCGTCTTAAATTTAGAAAACGTTATATGATACAAAAGAATTAATTCAAGATTAATCTCAAAATCAATGTCTAAGACTGAAGATATTTAGGCCAACAATTGCATGTAGGCGTGAGATATTTTACTCCTACTGGTTATTTTCCGTATATAAAAACAAGACTCCGTATTTAAAATAAATAAGTGTTTGAAAAATCAGTCCCAGAATGATAGAATAATAGATGCATTACTGGTCAATATTACTTATCGTCCAACTATGTAAATAGTTGGATAAAGTGCATTTGGCCGAAAAAGAAAAAGTAATTGTCCACTTGTCTGCCGATGGGGGGGCGGTTACTTTTTTCTTGTTAAGAAAAGATGGATGACAACGCCCCCATCATAAAAGCAATCCATCCACCGGAAAGTAATAGAAATAAGCTTATTACTTCGTATGTTGTCTTTGCTTTTCGCCTCTTTTCTTTTGGGAGTGTTTAAAAGCCTTTCAAACTTCACCTCAACTAAATCGAAATCAAGATGCATTTTTAGTAAACTGAAAAATTATGGAGAAGCAGTTTTCATAAATTATGAAGTGAATATCCAAATCATATAGGGAAGCAAAAATAAAAACGTTTTGGACATAAAAGTGTCCGAACGTTTTTTTGAATGTCTTAAACCAATAACCTTAAAATGTTTACCCCTCTATATCACTCATACGGTCCACATATAAGTAATGAAAAAGGTTTCGAATGGATAAAGTAAAATAATGGTTTATTATTGGTTCAAAAATCTTTTAATATCCACTGAAAAAGTAACTAGAGAATAAAAAATAGAAATGTTAGAATATTTACAATAGTTGAATACCCTATAATTAGGGAATATGAATACAAGTATAAATTTATAGTAAGCGCCTTACTCAGGGAAGCCAAAACAGAGTCAAAATAAATCTTCACTTCAACCTGTATTGCTTGATCTAATAATTTAGGGAGGGGAAAACATGTCTATTACACGTATGGATAAGTTCCAAAGTCTTAATATGAATCTTGTAGATTTGCAGCGTCAACAAGCATTAAAGCGTTACATCGCCCGTTCTAGTGAACGCGAAAGAATTGCTAGTGAACTGAAAACAAAAAGTCCTTTAGAAGTAGATACTCCCGAAAGAGTCGCACTTCGTAAAGCGATTATTGATCCGCATGATGGACTTGCAATTGAGCGTATTATTGGTCAAGATGATCTATTTCCCATTTCTTATCTTGAAGCTGGTCTAAGAGCGGCCAAATCCGTTTGTAGAATCGAAATCCGTGATAGTGTAGGCAGGGTTCTTGGACATGCTACAGGTTTTCTTGTATCAACATCATTATTACTTACAAATAAACATGTTTTGGGGGACTACGAAACGGCTCAGTACAGTGTCGCACAATTCAACTATGAAGTCGGTCTTGACTTAAAGGAACGTCCAATGAAAACCTTCCATTTAACACCCAAACGTTTATTTATTACGGATCAGAAGCTTGATTTTACATTAGTCTCGATAGAGGAAGTGTCTGCTGATGGTACAAACGTCAGTGATTTTGGGTTCTTGCCTCTCATCTCACAAACGGGCAAAGGATTGGTTGGTGAATGTGTATCAATTATTCAACATCCATCAGGGGCACCTAAAGCTGTAGCGATTAGAGAGAATCAAATTATGGATGTATTTGACGACTTTATTCACTACTCAACAGATACCATGCCTGGATCCTCTGGTTCACCAGTCTATAATGACGAATGGATCGTAATCTCTCTCCACCATGCAGGCGTTCCAAATCCAAAGAACCGGGCAGAATTCATAGCCAATGAAGGCATTCGCATAAGTAGCATTATCCAGTTTGTTATGGACCAAGGCGCCAGCTTTAGTGATGATCAAAAAATGTTAATGAATGAGATTATAAATGATTGGGAAGTCCACGATCATACTACTGAAGAGATCATAGTTGAGGAGTTAAGCGATTCATGGTATGAAGGTTCCACCGGGTATGACGTTCAATTTCTTGGTGAAGAATTTGAAGTTCCTCTTCCGGCATTCAGGTCGGATCTTGAACAGGATATCGCCCAGTTAAAAGACGGAAGCAGTGTGCTCCATTATACGCATTTTTCAATTGTTATGAGCAAGTCACGCCGTTTAGCCTATTATACGGTGGTGAATATTGACGGCAATCAATTGATGAAGATAGGCCGTAATAACAATTGGTATTTTGATTCTCGAATGGAAGTAGAGTACCAGTGCGGTCCTGAATTATATAAAAATAATTCACTTGATAGGGGACATTTTGTCCGTCGTCGTGATCCTGTTTGGGGAGAGTCAGCGGAAAAGGGGAATGCGGATACGTTCCATTTTACAAATTGTGCTCCACAGCACAGTAAGTTGAATCAAAAAAGTTGGCTGGATCTGGAGAATTATATTTTATACAATGCCGAAAACTTGAATCTTAAAGTGACAGTATTTACTGGACCAGTTTTTCGGATAGATGACATTATTTACAGAGGAGTTCAGATACCGGCAGAGTTTTGGAAAATAGCTGTCATTGTTAAGAAAGATGGGAACCTATCTGCAACTGCTTATTTGCAGACTCAAAAAAGTCTTATTGAGGATTTGGAATTTGCTTACGGTGAATATAAAACATATCAAGTACCAATTTTAAAGATTGAAGCAATTACAGGTCTCGATTTTGAAGACTTACGTAATTTCGACCCACTCAATCAATTAGAATCGACAATTGGATATGTCATTAGTGCATCTCAAGATATCAAACTCTGAAGTTTGAACATGCGAAGCATTAAAATTTATCCATTGTTCCTTTTGTAGGAACGACTCGGTCACTAATCAATTAGTGCAGTTGAAGAGGAGAGGTAAATCCTTAATTGTAAGTAACGAATACATGAAGGCTTTATAAATAATAAGAAGTTTAAATTAGAGTTAAGATGACTGCTGATAAAACTCAATACTACCTCATGAACGAATTGAAAGCGTGGGAAAATGATAATGAAGTGTTCCACAAGAAGTGGGAAGATAAGATGGAACGCGATCTCACTTGATGCAACGTTCACGTAAATGTGTATTACCATGAAAGCTGTAGAGGATTTCAGTGGAAAATGTTTGCCTCTGCAGCTTCTTTTTTACGGTAGATGGGTTGATATATCGATTAATCCAAAGGGTAAATCCTGAGAAAGAGAAATAAATGCTCTTAGAGCTCCATATGTGCTCATGAATGATGGAAAATGCTCATGAATTCCAAGGTATGCTCATAAATCTTAAAGTCTGATAATAGCCCCTGGAAATTGGTCATAAATACAAAAAAGTGCTTGTAACTCTAGAGCAGTAATCATAAACTACGATAAATCGCTCACAAAGTCTCGCGGCTAAAGCATCAGGCATATCCAATTCATTATCTCGTGATCAATTCAAACGAACTTTTCATTAATAGAGTGAAAACACATCAAATAACACGATTTGATTGACAAAAAGCACCGTGAAGCTCGGTGCTTTTTTCATTTTCTTGAACTTTATCAGTTTTCAAGATAGCGATATTTAATAATCAGAAATCACAGAATTTGTAAGGTGACTCTGATATAATCAAAGCAAGTGAGGTAAGTCATGCTATTCAACGAATAGAGTCAAATTGAGTAAGAATAATTGCTCCCAACAATGATGATATAAGATGAGTAGAATATTAATTCAACAATAAATTTTCGAGAGTAGGTATTTAATGATCTATGAAGCAAATGCTGAAGTAAGGAAAAAATTAGTACCTATGTTTAAAAGTTTTGATAGCACAATTGTTCTTTCATATCTACAAGGTCATATGGGAACTGCTTGGGTGGATGACCTGGAGAATCCAATGGTTGCCCAGATAACTGTAGGAATTTTTGTGTTTTATGCTGGTGATTCAAGTACAAAGGAAGCAGAAGAAATGCTATATAATCTTCCTGAATTCACCCTAGCAATTGTGGATTCTGATGAATGGAAAAATCGTATAGAAACAGTTCATAGTGGTGCGATTGAAAAATTCCAACGATACAGTTTTGAAAAAAACCCTGGGCACTTAAATAGGATACACATAGTTAACTTAATGTCTTCATTACCAGAAGGCTACGAAATTAAGAAGGTTGATAACAACATAGCAATTGCTCATTCCTTTAATGTTCTATCAGAAGATTTTGTAAGTCAATTTGAATCAGTAGATGATTTTATTAAAAGGGGTGTGGGCTATGCCGTACTACACGAAGGTATAATTGTTGCTGCAGCGACATCTTTTAGTGTATTTGATAGTGGTATCGAGATTGAAATTGCTACACATCCCGAATATAGAAGAAAAGGTTTAGCCACTATAGTGGCCGCTGCCCTGATTTTGGATTACCTGGACAGTGGGAAGTACCCCAGTTGGGATGGAGCAAATTTTGAATCTGTTGAACTAGCAAAAAAGCTTGGTTACGTATTTAAAGAATCATATGATACTTATTTTATTAATCACATAAAATGATTTTATTTTGAAGATGTAACTCAAGTGATTGTTCATTTCTTTAGTCAGGAAAAAGCAGAATTGCTTTCAAAATGAGCCAGCATCGGACGCTATTCTTCTGCGCCAAATAAGTAATAAGACCATTATAGAGAGTGAATATTTAGGGGTGATATAGTTGGTTGTAAAGGGACTTAATCATTTTTTATTTTCTGTTTCTAATTTGAATAAATCTATTGAATTTTATCAAGATGTATTTGATGCTAAATTGCTTGTTAAAGGGAGAAGCACTGCCTATTTTGATTTAAATGGAATGTGGTTGGCACTTAATTTGGAAAAAGATGTTCCACGTAATGAAATAAGTCATTCATATACTCACGTTGCTTTTACGATTGAAGAAGTTGAGTTTTATAATGCGTATGACAAGTTGGAGAGGTTAGGCGTAAACATTTTAACTGGCCGTCCTAGAGATGAAAGAGATAAGAAGTCTATTTATTTTACTGATCCAGATGGACATAAGTTTGAATTTCACACTGGTACATTGCAATCTAGGTTAGATTATTATAAACAGCATAAACCACATATGGAATTTTATAATTAAACGAAGCTTTCAGAATCCAGGCTATTCTGGTCTACAGAATATCTCCCTATTCATTGATGATGTTGTTACCTAGAGTGGAATAGTAAAGTAATGAATTTTTAAAAAATGGAGGGACGGATTAGAATGATGGTTTTAGCACCTTCCCTAGTGGCTGTTATATCGGGAAGTATTATATTGTTGATCACTTGGGGCTTAATCAAAAAGAATTTTTCACTACCTGTAAGAAATTTACCAGGAATCGTAACACTTATAGCCGCAATCATTCTATTTTACATCGGCTTTGTAACAATTAGAGGATTTGAAGGGGCTGCCTATTTATTTCTTGCCTTCTTTTTAGTTAGTTTTGCAATAGCTTCTTTTATGATGGCGAATATCATGGCAAAAAAGCAGTTATAGAAAAATAACAAATGACATGCGCTATATTTGTTAACCGTCTGCGAAACTTGTTACTTTCCGCTTGAGACGGCACTCTGATCCCTTCGGAGTCGTCCGTCTTTCGCTATAAGTAACGACGAATACTAAAAATAAAGCGTCCGTTCATCAATCGGGACATTTAATTATGGACGTTGGATTTAGGGAGGTGGGATATAATGCCGACTTGCCAGAATTGTAATAAAGAGTGGAATTGGAAACAAACAATAAAAAAACGACAACGTTGGACCCTGCAATGACTTGTCCTAACTGCGGAGAAAAGCAATATCAAACACAGAAATCTAAAAAGAGGATCAACTTTCTAACTGTAATTATTTTATCACCACTACTAATCCAAATCTTCTTTGATATACCAGTAATTATCCTGTTTAGCTTACTTCCTGTTTTCGCTGTTATCGTTTTTCTTTTATATCCATTTTTTGTGGAATTGAGTAGTAAAGAGAGGTACATAGGCGAACAGTGAAGTGTTTGGCCAAGAATAGGGGGATTTAATTGCAAAGCTTTGTACCAGAATCCGGCGCTATTGCTGCACAAATAATCGCGCCAATATCGCAAACGGGCCATTTTTTAGATTCGAGTAACTAGAGATGAAAATGACGAGGTAGAATAAAAAATTGCTGAAGATTAACCTGAAAAAGTAATGATGCAGGAGTTATTAAGAAATGAGGATTATGTAGTGAAAAAAATTTCTTTGATAATTTTAATGCTTATTGGTGTTTTTATGATGTCCGTAACAATAGGTAGCTTGGGGGAGCAAGGTAACCGTGTTATGAATTTTCTAGGGAGAATCTTTTTTCTCGGTGGAACCTTTTATTCTCTATACTTAAGCTTTGGTGTAAAAAGTAGTAATAACTCCGAATGAAGTATAGTTTTTCTTACTTCAATTCTATTTTTGTATCACATATAATTAAGAAAGGATATTAGAAATAAACAGGTAACGGGGCATTAACGGAATAAAAGTTGTGCCAGAATCGGGCCATTATCTAGCATGCAAATTGTTGCATTACGCTCCAGACGGAACGCTTTCCGAGGGGCGTGGCTTGAGCCTCCTCGGTCGCGAAAAACGCTCTCTGCTGGGTCTCAAGGCGCACGCTGATCCCTCCGGAGTCGTCCGTCTTCCGCTTCAAGCAACGGAGTGTAGTTATTATAAAGCGTGCATTCAAGAATCGTGCCATTTTGTTGTATTAATTTTGCTAATTCAACTTTTCAAAAGTTGAATTATTTACATTAAACATCCTTAACTATATTTGGAAGGTGATATTTTTTGGTGGAGTTAAGAACAATTAATCAGGACAATTATCAAGAATGTTTAAGCTTGAATATAACGGATGCAAATGAGGACTTTATAGATCCTGTATCGTGGTCATTAGCCGAAGCGTGGGTATTTGGTGATGATGCACGCCCATTTGCAATCTATGCCGATAATGAGATGGTGGGCTATGTTTCAATGCTTATTGTCGAAAACAACCCTCAAATCGTAAATTTTATGATCGATAGCCGCTTTCAAAAAAGAGGTTATGGAACAGCAGCTGCTAAGCTTTGCGTTGAATATTTGTGCAAGGAACACAGTGCAATTAGGATTTCCTTACCAGTTAATCTAGGAAATATACCCGCACAAAAATTTTGGAGCTACTTAGGCTTTGAATTTTCAAACGATATAGAAGATGGTTATATTTATATGCGGATGTACATACCAGAAAAATATGTCTAAGTGTATAAAATGGAACTAATCTCCATAAAAAGATACGATTTTTTCATAAGCGTTCTTGTTTCACTAACGGGCGCAATAAAAGAATAAGACCCGTGCTGCAAATGGGCCAGAATCTTAATTATGTTAGTAGGTGATTTAGGTAGAGAAATTTTTAGTGAAAACAGCCGTGTATTCGTTTATTATTTCTTTTTTATTGCAATTTGTACTTATACCTAGAACAAAAAGTACAACGGACGTTAATGGCATGACTTCATTTGTAGAAGCTTCTTATCCAGACTTTTTCTTTAGTCTCGCATGTTATTCCATATTAGCTTCACTCATTATAGTTGTAGTTATGTATTTTGTTAAGGTTAAGTCTAAAAAGTGAAGTCATATCATTCGCTAGCAATAGGGGGCATATGCAGAAGAAGCCTGTACAACAATAAAGCCACTATCTAGTATGCAAATTGTTGCTTTGCGCTCCAGACGGAACGCTTTCCGAGGGGCGTGGCTTGAGCCTCCTCGGTCGCAAAAAACGCTCCCTGCGGGGTCTCAAGGCGCACGCTGATCCCTACGGAGTCGGCCGTCTTCCGCTCTAAGCAACGGCGAGTACTATAAATAAAGTGTCCATTCATCAAACGGGCCAAATGGATGAGTAAAAAAAATGATTTGTAATGACAATTGAATCTTTACAGAAACGAATTGCGTAAATAAAGCAAGGGAGGGAAATATTATGTCAAATAAAAAAATGGAATTGTTCAAAGTGTCATTTATTAGTTTTATCTTGCTTCTTACTGGGGGATTACTCGCTGCCTGTTCAAATGATGACGCAAGTGATCCCAATCTAGGTATTGTCGAAAAAGTCATTAAGCTTCAGTTCAACGGTCCTGATAAAAAGATGATGGATTTGCTTGATAATCCTGATAACACAAAGATTGTGGATGGTAAGCAGGTCAATGAGAAGTTCGATAAGTACATCACAGAAATATATGGAGATTATTTTACAGAAGATTATCTAGTCCCATTTCTTCAAATACAAGGGCTAAGATATCCTACTGCGGCAGCATTTTCAGGTTACGAATTAAGTTTGAAAGACACAGTCGTTAAACAACCTGAAAAGGATTCCAACAGATATACATTCACTGCAACTGTCGGTTATACAAAAGATGGTGAGAAAGAAAGGACAGCAGATGTATCTGGAGT
The DNA here is from genome assembly GCF_059415065.1 of Sporosarcina sp. SAFN-010. NCBI lineage: Bacteria > Bacillati > Bacillota > Bacilli > Caryophanales > Caryophanaceae > Sporosarcina > Sporosarcina sp. SAFN-010. The sequence goes on from NZ_JBPFDS010000021.1 coordinate 36,482, forward strand.
TGTTCTGTTCTCTACTAAGGAGAATGGTAAAATTGGCAAGTTTGAATATGGTGAAGACAACGGACTATCTGAGGAGTTATTCTCTTCAGACGAATAAGAAGCTTGTTCTTCAATCAGGCCACGCTTTTAGTTGAATTAAAGTTAAATGTAACTTTTATCTAAATACTACGCATGTATTAAAAAGAAGGGAGGGAATATAATGTGGATTTTCTGGGGTTTCTTCGTAGCTGTGATTGTAGGTGCCTATCTCGTGGATTTATTGACTGGACGAAAACACAATTTTGAAGAACAGGAAAAATCATTGAATCAGAACTCAGCAGGAAGCGATGCTTTACGGGAAGTGGGACGGATTGACCAAAACACTGGTCCTTTTTAATACTTCAACTATAGGGCGCGCGCGACAAGTTCTGTGATAAATCCCTTCGGCACGAAAACACAGGGAATCTAGAATACAAATTTCAACTTTACAACAGAAGATAGGAATGAGGAAACCATGTATTCCGAAACTATCTCACCGATACTCCTGCGTGCGTTATGAGTGACAGTTCATAGGGTTCGAAGCTCAGGTAGAGTGGGCAGAAAGAAGGCTAGAGCCATTCTTTAGAAAAGATATGCCAACTGGTATGCCGGGTGGTTGAAAAACTAGATAGGGTGAGAATGTTCCACTCTAAAGGAACTAACGAATTTCTGAAGGTATGGGTCTATAGAGTGAACATAGTGAAAGCTATGGCCCATCCAACGATGGGGTGAGTGGTGTTTAGTAAATGCGCCCCCTCTGAAATACGCTATACCGAACAAAGGCGATATCCAGCTCACGGGCCTATAGGAAACACTTACGTCTAGAACGAAAAGCTATGTTGTAAGGGCCTTGGAAAGCAAGGAACATTGAAACAAGAACTGTCATCCGAAATGGTTGTTATAAGGCACATGCCGAAATCCATTCATCCTTGTGAGGGTAGGGGTATGACTGATGAAACTTCTGTAATGGAAGTGGAGGAACAGCCCCAAGTCTAGCGGAATGAACGATTATTTTCCAAGCGTTCATCGCACCGATCGGGTAGGAACGTGGGGATTTCCACAGTGCGAGCCCTTAGAAGAAAGATATCAAGTATCTTCTAGTCAAAGGGTAACGAGGAACTTATAGTCTAGTATACGAAGTTAGATGGAACGCAAAGTGCAGGGAAACTTGCAAGCTTTGTGTGGAGCAGGGGAAAAGCTAGAGATGATTTCAAAGGCTTACCTATCGCAAACGATTGTGCAATAAGTATAATCGCTTTTCAATAAATAGTATTAATACCGAGGCCACAACACCTTCCCTCTACCAATGTAAGATATCAAGGTTCAGGCACAGTTTTATAGAAAGGGAGATATAATGATTAAATTAAGTAATTTGGATGAAGTAGAATTTATAAGGTATAAAGAGTTTATGATTTCTGACAATGCTGAAAAAATCACTCAAAATTTCAACTTAACAGCTGAGCAAGCGCTAGAGGAATCTAAGATGATGATGGATGATATGTTTAAGGATGGATTGGCTACGGAGGGGCAATGTGTACACAAAGTAATACACGCTGACTCAAATGAACATTTAGGTCTCCTATGGTACAGCGTAATTCCAGAGATTAATGGAGCATACTTATACCATATCTTAATAGATGAAAATCATAGAGGAAAAGGTTTTGGGACAAATACGATTGAAAAGCTTCAAGATACGCTCAAAGAACAGGGAATAAAATCAATTGGGTTAAGTGTTTTTGGAAAAAATGAGGGGGCTTACCGATTATACAAGAAGCTAGGATATTTAAATACGAGAATATCGATGGAGAAAACCTTATAAGTGGATTGTAATCCGAGATACGTATTATTAGAGCCAGCTTTAGATTTCTCGATTCCGAGTCTTAAACAAAAAGGGGCTTTAAAGGCACAAGGCTTGCGCTTCAAACGGGGGCAGTTGTGATAGATGTACTGCTCTTAAATCTGGCCATTTTTTGTCGAAGAACATGTTTTACAAGGTGGGAAAACAATTATTAAAATAAGCTAGGAGGTTTAAAAATATGAAACAATCGGGGACGCTATACTTTTTCTGTGGGAAAATGGGTGCAGGGAAAACAACCAAATCAAAACAATTATCAATAGAAAAACATGCGGTACTGTTGTCTGAGGATGAATTGCTCGCATCTTTTTATCCTAATCAAATCGAATCATTTGAAGATTATCTGAAATATTCAGAGCAGATCAAGCCATTTGTGAAAAAACATGTCCAAAATATACTAAGTGTTGGAACAGATGTGGTGATGGACTTTCCAGCTAATACTCAAAAGCTGCGAACGTGGTTTTTGGATATGGTGTTAGAGGTCAATGCGAACCATCAACTAATTTTCCTTAATCTAAATAACGAACAATGTCTAAGTCAAATTGCACAAAGGAGAAATGAACAACCTGAACGAGCAGATTTTGACACGGAAGCGGTGTTTATTCATGTTACTAATTTTTTTGAAGCACCAGAAGCATCCGAGGGGTTAAATATTTTAGAGTTTAGTGGAAAGGATTAACAAAGAATTCAATATAACTTTGTGTAGATTTCAACTAACGGGGGCATTTATTGCATAACCATTACGCTTCAAACAGCTAAAAAATAATTGAAAAATATAAAAAAATGATTTACTTTGTTAACTAGTGTGGGCATTCCAGGTTTAATTTTGATAGTCTTCGTACTTGCCTTGATTGTCTGGATAATAAGACGTATAAAATCAAAAAGTAGCTAATTATTTTCTGAAAACATACATAGCTTATTGAGCGCGATTAGGTATACAGAATCTGAGCTATTTAGTAATGAAACTTTATTAAAATCGCTTAGAAATGAAAGAGAATTCAAGGAGATGAAGCATGGATTCTTTATTAACGGAAGAAATGATACTAAACGATCTTATTAATACTTGTAATCGTTGTTTTGGTTTTAAGGTGTCAGAAGCTACACCTATAAAACGAGGCTGGCTAAATTTAAAGTGGAAAATAATAACAGATTCTGGTGTTTTTTTAATAAAGCAATTCAACAAGGAAAGATACAAAAAATATACCCGTGAAGAACTTGTACTAGCTCATTCACAACAAATGCGATTATATAATAATGGCCTTCCATGCCCAAAGCTTTATTCTCATGATGGTCAGTTTCTTATTGAATCTGAGAAGGGCGAACTTTTTATGTTAATGGATTATTGTAATGGAATAGTAATCCCTCCAGGAAAGTTAAATGATCATCAAATGTATGATTTAGGTCGCGTAACCGGGTATATGCATCATTTGTTAAACGACGGTACACTTAGCGTTACGAGCCACCCTGTGTTCATCCCACCAAGTCGTAAGGATCGCTTAAGCCATTGGAAGTCCGTTTGGGATATTGCGAAAAGTACTGGGAAATCGCATTTGTTACCGATAGTAGAAACGCAATATAAAGTAACGGAAACTATAGATTTGAGAGATTTTGATCTTAATAAAACTGGTTGGGCTCATCGGGATCTCTGGGTAGACAATTTATTGTTTGAAGAGAAGAAAATAAGCGCTGTTCTAGATTTTGATAGAATGAAATATGACTACCCTCATCTTGATATCGCTAGGGCAATTATATCTGGGGCATTAAATGAATATGAACTCAATGTCTCTCTTGTTCAGGCATTTATAGAAGGATATAGTGAGCAACATTTAATTGAAAAAAGGTCAATAATTAGCTCTCTTAGAATGTTGTGGTTTATGGAAAGTACATGGTGGATAACTTCAAGTATGGATTTGCATAGTGGGCCATCAGAACGTTTTGCAAAGGAAATGCTATGGCTATCGGAAAATCAAAAAGAATTAGAGTTCATGTTAGAGGAAATATAGGTTCTCCTCTTTAGTAGATATAGATTATCTGACCAAGTCAATAGAGCAGCCACTCAACAAGCAGGTGCAGTTACTGGATAAGGACTGTGTTTCAAATCGCTAATATAACGACAGTATGGGGGGTATGAGTAAGAATTTGCAGTTTATAGCTCTCCTCTTTTTAGGAGTATGTATTCTTTTAGGTTCGTGGCTGGTTGCAAAATCACTTAGCAATAATGTAAGCCCGTCAAAAGGAGAGCAATACAGATACGAACGTATTCCAGCCGATGAAAGCAATGTAATCATATTCGATAAGAAAACGGGGGATTGCTGGTAGAAGTTTATCGCTCAAAACGAAGAACCGGCCGAATGGAAAAACAGGATTCTCCAACTACAGAATAGAAATAATGCTAGTAAGAATTCATCGGTTAAAATGAGTGAATATTACAAAAAAAAGGAAGGAATTGGGACATTTTAAAGATAAGGAATCGAACTATAGGAATTTAACAATTTTTCAAGAATAGAATTAACTTATATGATGATAATTAAAAAATGGAGTGAAGATCATTAGAAAAAAACTATTAATATTATCTTTCATCGTTCTATTTTTGTTGTTTTTTGTTTTTCTGAAACTTACCCCACAAATTGCAAGTGAAGAAAAAATAGGAATTGAAAATCCCGTAAAGAAAAAATTTTCACCCCAAACTGTATCACCAGGCAACACAAGTGAGTATGATATTAATTTGAAAATGGATATGGACGGAAAATTCAGATTAAAAACATCGGTCGAAATAATAAATATCTCAGAGGATCCTTGGGAACAATTAGTTTTTTATTTTATCCCTAATATGTATACAAAAAGTGTTTCACCTGATTTGGAACACCCTTCCACCGTCGATTTTCATAACATCTCGATTAATGGAGAACAAGCAATCTTTACTTTGGAGAAGGATACATTATACATTAAGCTCTCGGACAAACTGGAGCCCAATCAAGAAATTAGAGTGGATTTTTCGTATGATTTAACCCTTCCTGAAGAGGGTTTTAGATTTACCAAGAGTAATGAAAATTTTCATCTAGCTCAATTTTATCCAATGCTGGCTACGTATAGAAATCATCAATGGAATAAGGAAGAGTACAGGGATAGAGGAGAGACTTACCATACCACATTTAGTAATTTCAAATTAACTTATGAAATTCCTGAAGAGTACAACTTAGTATCTTCATTTGATCACGAAGTGTTTCCTAGTCCTAACAAAGGTTCATTTGAAGTCAAGAATGTGAAGGAAGTTTTTCTAGCTATTTTAAAAAACCCAACACTAATGGAGAAAGAAGGGGACATTGCCATTCGGGTGTTTGGACTAAAAGAAGAAAATCAAGAATTATATAAAGAAATTGGTGACGAAGCATCGACTGCTATAAAATATTTCGAAGACATTATGGGACCTTATCCTTTCAAACAATTAGATGTGGTAATAGACGGGATAGCAATGGAATACCCCGGTATTGTGACGGCTCATACAATTCGTGAGGGGAGTTCGATCCATCCCAATGCACTTAAAGATATCGTAATACATGAAATTGCTCATCAATATTTTTATGGAATTATCAGCAACGATCCTTATCGTGATGCATGGTTAGATGAAGGCTTCACGAGCTTTGCTACGAGCCTATATCACTTTTCAAAAACGAAAGAAAGTGTCCCTTATGAATCCATGTACAAACAAATTGAACATCTAGAGCATCCAGTAAATTTACCGCTGGACCAATACGAATCTAATGTGAGTTCATATGTTTATGGAAAATCTTCCACAATGTTATGGAGATTATTTGAAAAAGATGGAGGCCGAGAAGAGGCAGAAAAGTTTTTAAAAAACTATTACCAGTTTTATAAATATAAAGAAGTAAACACAAAGGAATTCGTACGATTTGCTCAATACTATTTTAACCTAGAAGACATCTCTGAGTTTGAAACTTGGTTGGAACTGAATGATTAACAACCTCCGCAAGTGTCATTAATAAACTGCTGTTATCCAAAAATCAAATATTAACGACCTTGTGAAAAGAGAGGATAATTTGTCTAAGAGAAAACTTTATACGATATCGTTTCTAATCATATTTATGTTAGTAATCTAGCTATTACAATAAAACTTTGTTAAAGCATCGGAGACAATTCATTCATAAGGGCTGCACAACAATAACGTCAGGTAGTTGAAGAATAATTAAATGATTTCAGGGGAAAATACTCATTAACTAAATCCATATTAAAGGAGTATTCGATGAGGAAAATCCTGGTGATATTATCTTTTGTTGTTCTTACTATCTATATTATTAACCATAAAATGATTACGGAAAAACCCATGAATGAGGACTTATACAAAGATGCTTTGTTAACTACTTCAGGAAATCTTAATTCAAAAAGTGAGCAACCTGATTATAAAATTATGTATGATACATTGCTTACAACACTTGACCCATCTATACAAAAGGAAATTACTAATTATTATGGTTATCTCAAGCAATATGGTTTATATGATGCTAAGATTCTGAGTATTACAAGAGAGCATGAGGGAAGTTTTGATTTTAATGTAAAAGTCCAAGTCACAACATTTGAGCATGCAGATGACCCTCCTTTTGGGAAGGAAACAATGACTTTCAATGTAGACCCATCTGGTGTTAAAACAATTAGCTTTCAGCATAAGGGAGATAAATTAGAAAAAGATATAGATGAATTTTATAAAGCAACACTTTCAGATATAAAACAGTCTTTTAATTTGAATCTGGAGTCTTACACTGCTTACAAATACAATCAATTGCAATATCAAGCAGAAATAAAAAATGAATTTAAATCCCTTTTTACTATTGCGGAAGAAATAGAAACCAACATACTGGTTCCTGAGAGAAAGATACCCAATAAAAATGTCATTGACCCTGTTACTTTTCTGAAAGACAACACAGGTTATATACTCTTCAAAAAGTCCGGTGGTACAAATGTAATTTATAAAGTACAAAAGAAAGCTGGAAATTGGATAGTAACAGATAAAAATAGTAAACAAGGAAAGAAAATGGATTATAAATTACCATGGTATATTTGGGGGAATAACAAGCCTGCTGATTAATTCAGTAGGCTTTTGTATAGGCTACACTTACTTGGACAATAAAGTTAGGGTCTTGTAGAATACAACCAAAGAGATGAGGAGAATCTACA
>NZ_JBPFDS010000022.1:0-39843 GCF_059415065.1 Sporosarcina sp. SAFN-010
TTCATTTTTAGAGTCAACGATGCAAAAAGACAAAAGGGATGAAAATCAAATCGATTTCCATCCCTTTTGTCTACAGTCTGAAGGCTGCTACGGCAGCCTTTTTTTGTGTTAACCAGGTTTTTCATGTGTTGTCCGACACATCGTAGGGAATGTCCGACATTCTGAGTGTTTTCTCTTACTGTTCTGTGCAATTCTCCATCACACAACAAAATTTCTCTGACACTAAGCGGAGTTTCTCGATATCGAGACACAATTCAACCTCATCAAAACGTTCGTCACTAAATAGATGATGGTACTCCAGCCAAGCTGTATTCTTAGTATGGGCCCCTCTCATTTGCTATACTTCAATAAGTTAGAAATCCAGTTGAAAAGGAGCAAATCCATGCAACCCATTACAGGTAAGAATGCCATTATCACTGGTGCAGGTCGAGGAATCGGGCGCGCTACCGCAATAGCATTTGCAAAAGAAGGTATCCACGTAGGACTAATCGGAAAGACCGTAGCTAACTTGGAAAGCGTAGCCGAAGAATTACGTCAATACGGCGTGAATGTTGCGATGGCTTCAGCGGATGTATCCGATCAGGAATCTATCACAGCTGCCGTTCAACATATTAAAACTGAACTTGGGCCGATTGATATTCTTGTGAATAACGCTGGAATTGGGAAGTTCGGCAAATTCATGGAACTATCTCCTGAAGAATTTAAAAATATCATTGATGTCAATTTAATGGGCGTTTACTATACGACGAGAGCCGTTTTGCCTGAAATGATTGAAAGACAATCCGGAGACATCATTAATATCTCATCCACTGCCGGTCAAAAAGGAGCTCCAGTTACAAGCGCATATAGCGCATCTAAGTTCGGAGTACTTGGGCTTACTGAGTCACTTATGCTCGAAGTTCGTAAGCACAATATCCGTGTGAGTGCGCTCACACCAAGCACCGTCGCAACCGACTTGGCAATTGACGAAAAATTAACAGATGGTAACCCGGAAAAAGTAATGCAACCGGAAGATTTAGCAGATGTCATGGTTGCACAGTTAAAACTACACCCGCGTGTGCTATTGAAATCTGCAGGACTCTGGTCTACGAATCCATAATTGACGTAAAAAAGGACCCATTCCGGGTCCTTTTTTTCAACTAACTACTCACTTGCTCATTGCTTTTACAATGTCAACCGCATATTCTGCTCCATATTGTCCTGCCGTCTCCAAGTCTTCTATATTGTCCTCAGAGACTTCCGAATTCGAAACTGTACGTACCGACAAATACGGTACATTGAACCCTTTAGCAACTTGAGCGACGGAAGCAGCTTCCATTTCTTCAACACTCGTACCTGCGTTTTCATGGAACCATTGAATCCGATCTATTTCTCTGTTCCAGAAATCTGCACTACCGACTTTCCCTTCTACTACTTCACCGTATTTGTATTGATCCGCTACACTTAACGCAATCTTTACAAGCTCAGGGTCGCTTTCGAAAGATTCGTATTCGACCTCTTCTCCATCTTCTCTCATCCCTGTCGACATGAATAGCCATTTATCAGGTTTCATACCCTGCTCGTCATCTAAATGTTCCGTACGCATATTTCCGATATTCATCACTTCAGTCCCAATCACCGTATCAAATACATGAAGGTCTGGATCATGTCCCCCTGCCGTTCCCTGGTTGATAATGGCCTTCGGATTATATTTCTCGATCAATACCGTTGTCGAAGCCGCGGCATGCACCATACCAACTTCTGTTCTTGAGACAACGACGGGCGTATCAGCAATCTTACCGGTGTAGAATGTGTAGTTTCCATGTTGCTCTTCTTTGTAGTCTTTCATTTCATCGAGAAGTGCGGAAATTTCAACATCCATAGCACCTTGGACTGCGATTGGTTGCACGTCGTTCTGTTCGTTCTGTTCGTCCTCTTTCGAATCATTTGTCTCCCCTGTTGCAGTTGAGCAGCCAGCCAGAACTAGTGCACAAATAAGTGTTGCGGCAAAAACTTTCAATCTCATAAGATTACTCATAATAAAATAGCCCCCCGTTACCTTTTATACGAACATTTTTAATATAAACCTATATTATAGTTCGTGTTTGTAGATTACAATACAATATATCGGAGCGCAACTATATTCGATAGAATTAATGTTTTTAGTTATTTTTTCCTAACTTAATATAAAAAAGACTGCAGACTTAATTCTTCTGAGGGATTTTTTGTTCCTGCTACTTTCATCTCAAACTACTTGAATCGCCTTTCTATTGGACAAGGAATAACGTATCATTAGGAACTATAGAAATTTCCATTTAGAGAAACTGAACATATGGAAGTGTTATTCAAGTCCAAGAAAGTATCTGTTTATCTTGTTCTTTTAATCATCATTTACTTCCCAGTGATGCTCCTCAAATATCCGACTCACGATACATTAGACTGGTTGATTACTTTCCTATTTTTATTGTGCATGAGTTTAGTTTATTTATTACTACGGAGAACGAATACCGATAGGCAGAATTCCTATTGCAACTGTCCTTTCTGAACTTGGCCTTTTTTGCAATTCGATCTATTTTTACGGTATACTGACAGTTGGTTCATACTATAAGCCGGTAAAGGAATGATTTTCGATGAAAAAAGAAATCGCTTCCATCTACTATGTGCGATTTTTTGCAATGCTATTTGTTGTGCTTGTACATACTACAGCTCAATACCGGCACCTGTTTCCGGCCCCTTCAATTCAGAACACATTTTATTTTTTTCTGAATAATATTGTTCGCGTTGAGGGCGGAATGTTCGTCATGATTATGGGAATTGTGTTTTTCTATATGTATCGAGACCGTCCTTTTACTAAGGATGTGCTTTTCTCCTATTGGAAAAAACGTGTGACGTATATTCTCATTCCCTATATTGTTTGGTCACTCATTTACGAAGTGGAAATGTGGCATTACCAGGATCGTCCACTTGTGTTGTCTGACATCCTTCACCGACTTTTGTTTGGGGAAAGTAAATACCAGCTTTATTTCATATTCATTGTTGTGCAGTTTTATTTAGTGTTCCCCTTACTGATGATGCTGGTCCGCAAATTCTCATTTTTCCGGAAGTACTTATGGCTTTTCGGGATTCTCGCAGAATACGCCTATTTCCAGTTTTCCATTAACACAGACTATGTAACAGTGCCTCTGATGTTCAGCTTTATTGGTTCGTATATGCTAGGTGCCTGGATAGGGGTCCATTACGAGACCATTATTGAAAAGATGACGAAAAAGAAGATGGTGATTGCTGGAATCACTGGTCTTCTCTTCGGATTAACCTATGTGTTCATCCGATATCGCAATACGTACTTTGATCGACTGCCAATTGATGATAGTTATTACAAAATGATTGGGATTTTGTTCAAAGTGATCGGTAGCTTGTTCTTCTTCTACTTTGCAGAGTATTTAGTGCGTTGGTCGAGTCAAAAATCCGTTCACCGGATGCGCAGCATTGCGTACTATTCGTTCGGCTTCTACCTCATGCATCCACTCGTTTTGTTCCAAGTGATGAAGTACTTACCGACGCGTGGCACACCACTATCATTTCATATAACAATCGTTTTGCAGTATACGATTACGGTCATTCTCTGTTATCTCATCATCTGGTTTTTCCATCGTTTCGTACCTTTTGCCAGCTTCATATTCGGGAAATTGCCGAAGAACGCAAAGTTATTCTGGCAAATTAAAGATTAGCGAAGGAAGCATAACAACTCAACCCCTGTGAAGATTTGCTCTTCGCAGGTTTTTTTTGAGGACGGACATGAGTCTTCAGTTTTCTTTTTACACAGAATTGATTATCATAAACAAGGGAGGCGATGAAAATGAAAAAAGCATTCATTTTACTAGTAGCAGGTTTAATGCTCGCTGCATGCAATAATGATGACAAGTCTGAAAACGCTTCAGATACTGATAAAAAATCAGCAGCTTCAGAATCGCAAGAACAAGCGGGTTCTGAAACAGCAGATGATCAAGTTGGATTAGAAGAAGGATTAAAATCTGATTCTACTGAAGTCGAGTACGAAGATATTGCAAAGGGAGACGTTCCTGCTAACACGAAAGTCACTTTCAAAGGGACTGTTTTTGCTGTTGAAGATGGTCGATTCGGATTAAAGAAAGATGTTACCGATTCTACCGAAGATGTTCTATGGGTGGACGACATCCGCTTAGGTGAACGTACGGAGATTCCTGACGGTACCACAGTGACGGTATATGGAAGCTATACGGATACAGATGAACAAGACGTTCCAAAAATGCGCGCTGTTTTCATAGACCAGAAATAATTCACACGTATAAAAAGGTGAACCTCTCTTCCCTACTTATTTATTTGGGTTTAGCGAGGTTCACCTTTTCATTTCTATTTTAAAATAAAATACCAATATATCTATTCTCATACAAACAGCATCATGCATAAGATACCCATATCTATCAAAATCACGGAATCTTGCAAAAAAGGTTGCCGATAGGTACACGTATGGATATGATGTTGAAAAGAGGAGGAGAGACTTTCTATGACGAATGATTCTAAGGATTTTTTTGATAGAGAACGTAGAGATGAACCTAAACGAAAAACTGAGCGAAAAGATGGAGAACCCACTCCAGCATTTAAAGGCGCTTCCTGGGTAGCGCTCGTCATCGGTATCAGTGCGTACCTCGTTGGTTTGTTTAATGCCGCTATGGAGCTGAATGAAAAAGGGTACTACTTCGCTATTTTGATATTCGGACTTTACGCAGCCGTTTCCCTTCAAAAAGCAGTGCGAGACAAAGACGAGGATATCCCTGTCACCAACATTTACTATGGACTAAGTTGGTTTGCGCTCATTGTAGCGATTGCGCTTATGGCAATCGGGCTATACAATGCCGGAAGTATCATTTTGAGTGAAAAGGGCTTCTATGGGATGGCGTTTGTTTTGAGTATCTTTGCAGCCATCACGGTTCAGAAAAACGTGAGGGATACACAGAAAGCTAGAGAAAATAATTAAATAGAGCAACCTGTTTTACCTATCAAAAAAGCTGTCATCCAAAGATAATTAATGACTTTGGATGACAGCTTTTTCTTTGTGTGATAGTTTAAATCACTCATCATATTTCTTCTAAACAGCTCACTATTTCACATCAAGCATTGATATAAAAAAGGTATTCTTGACCATTTTTAATAGGATCTTGTGCAAAGGTGTAGCCATGGGCGATTGCTTCTTCCGGGACATTGCGGAAAGAGCCTGGGCAATCTGTGATGACTTGTAACAGTTCTCCTTTGTTCATGCCCTCAAGTGCCTCAAGCGTGTAAATTACCGGGTAGGGACAGGATTCCCCACGTAAATCGAGTGTGAAATCAGCTTCTTTGTTAGCTTGCATGTTGGTTCACTCCTCTCTTCATTGCCAACTGGCGATGATAGCGTTTTTCTCGATAAACCGTTAATGCATATAGTACGCCTAACATGGCCAGTGTTGCAAGAATGGCACCGACTGGACCAAAAGAGTCCATCAGATTTATTTTTGTTCCACTTTTGACGAGTACATCATAGACACCTAGATGATCCCATGCGTAGGCAAGGAACGTTGCGCCGATGATGTTGCCCGCAAATACAGGCAAGAACAGAACTTGTCCTTCCATGAGTCGGTACATCATTCCGGTTTCACAACCTGAAGCCATGACAATACCGAGACCGAACAATATGCCACCGACAAATGTGCTAAGCGCTGCGATTTGAGTGATTGGCGTTAGGTCATATACGGAAATAATAATAACCGTTATTACAGAACTGACAGCCATCCCGATAATGATTGCTTTTGCCATGACACTGCGTCCAACGAGGAACAGATCACGGAATGCCGAAGTGAAGCAGATTTGACCGCGTTCAATGAGAATACCGAATGCGAGTCCGAATAGCGCACCTAACCCGAGCAGTTTTTGTCCTGTTACAAAGAAATAGATTGTCAAACCTAAGTAGACAATTGCGATTACGACTCCTACATAGGGCTGGATGATGCGCTTTTTAACTTTGGATGGTTTTGCAGTGCCGCGCGTTAACGTCGGCTTACCTTTCCACCAGCGCATTTTCGTCAACTTCGCTCCAAAGAACGTTCCGACTCCAGTTGCGACAATGAAAATCCAAGAGTGAAATGAGAACTGAGGAACTCCTGTAAAAAATGCAGCCAAGTTACAGCCCAGTGCTAACCGTGCTCCAAATCCTGCAATGATTCCACCGACAAGTCCTTGGACATATCTGCGTTTCTGTTGCGGAAGACGGATCTTGAAATTATTACTCAATAACACCATCATCAAGGCACCAATAAACATTCCCCAGACAATCCAGCCATCCGGACGACTCCAAGTCGTTCCTTTCAGGTGTACCATGTCATAATATTCCCAGCCGGAAATATCCACCCCGAACAGTTTCAGTATATCCCCCCCTAGTCGAGTGAATTCACCAGTGACAGCCCAAACTGTCGAAGTCAGGCCAAAGTATAATGCGCTAAGAATCCCTGCAATCAGCAATACAACATAAGGATTCCAATAGCGTTGAAAAACAGGTTGAATAAAATTTTTCATATAGTGTTTCTCCTCCAATAAAGTACTTTTCTATTTTAGACCTTATCGGAGAGAAAGCAAGCTAAGAAACATGTATGCAGCAGGAGGTTTTGTAGGTCTCCAGTGCACCATGCTCGCCGTCAGCACGAGCCAGAGAGGTGCCGACAACCCGCCAAATCGCATTAAACAGCGAAATTGTGTTGAATTTCTTTGCTACATTTAAGTATGTGAGAAAAGACATAAGTTCTTTCGTGGGCTTCTGCCTTTATAGTATGACTTTTTAATAACAGCTACCCCTTCTGAACGAACAGTTACTGAATTCCATATTCCTTTTCCAGTTCCATCCAGGACTTTCCACATATGATTCTGTTAAAGGAAACACTTAAGGTTCATTTTCTAAATAGTCCGTTATTCCATTAATTGAACTGGTACAATTATTTAGATAACTACGTTTACAAAGGAGAGCAACGAAATGAATCTGAAACAATTAGTAGTCAGCAGCACATTGGTGGCGATGCTTATACTTAGCGCTTGCGGAAAAACGCAAGACAAGGAAGAGGAAGCATCGGCAGCTAAACCACCTAAAAGTGAAGAAGCCCAGAAAAAAGTTGAAACGAATGCGAGCGAACCAACAACTGAGATAGAAGAAGCCGATGAAGAAACTGCAGAAGAGACAGAAAGCGCGGAAAACGGGTCCTCCGAAAACATGAACCCCTATATGGAAGAAGAGACAGGCGGGGACATAGAAATTGTTTATACAAATACCGAACCTGAGCTGATACATGCCTATTCGGACGAAGTGACAATCTCCATCGAGGAATATCAGATCGCTCATGTGACAAGTATGAATGAATCGGCCAAACACAATTTTGAAGATGAAGACGAAGGGTATGTCATCACATACAAACTTGGCTTCGAAAACAAATTGGAGGAAGATTTGTTTTTCAACGCAAGTACAATGATGCTTTCCGACGACGGTACCGAAAACCTATATATGCGGATTGGCCTTGTCGATCGAGCTGATTGGCTAAAAGGTGATAAGGACAAAGCCGGTCGCCAATACTCTCCTGGCAAATATACCGGAATGCAATCCTACACGATGACGAAGGACCAGTACCAGCGTTTGACAGCACCGACATTTACCATTGACATGCCGATGTTAGAAGATGATTTTTATAAGCAAATCGGCAAAGACGCCATTTTTAAAGTTCCATTCAATGCAGATGGGGCTGAGAAAGCAACGAAGAGCTCCGCACTCTATGCCGATAAAATGGTAACAGACACGATTGCGGATAAGGAACTGTTTTTCGCAAAGGAAGATGTCAACGAAACTCAAAAGATCGATGATGTTTCAATTACTCTAGAAGGTGTCCAATATGCTGACGTCAAGCCAACCACTGCAAACGCTGAACGCTTCCGCAATTTCGGTGACGGCCCGCTCGTTGCATTGACGGCAAAGTTCCAAGTAAAGAATGACAGTAGCATAGCGATTTCAAAATCTATGATGGAAAGTCGGTTGTTGTTAGATCAGAACCGAGGCACAATGCTATCACAAGGAATGTTGGAACCAACACTCTACGGAGATATGCAGCCCGGTGAATCGGAAGAAATTTTGACTGTCTTCCTTTTCCGTAAGGACGAATTCGCCCTATTAAAAGAACTGGGATTGCAATTTGGTCCGTTAACGGACAGCAAAGCTAAAAAATTATTCAAAGAGAAGTCTGTTACGTTCGACTTGCCGATGAAATAAGAAAAAAGCGACATCCGAAGGCTTTGGCCAATTGGATGTCGCTTTTAATTTTTCAGTCCCTCGGTTCTAGACCTAACGCTTTTAAGAAATCATTTAAGCCTTTTGATCCGAGTTTTTCAAGCGGTTTCTTGTTTTTTGCGTCGTCTCCGACTTTCAAGAAATTCTTTTCAATGTAGCGAATATCGGTCTCATCTACAATTCCATCCTTATTAATGTCTGTGCTTGGATGATTTTTACCGTATTGTGCAACAACACGCATGACATCGTGGATATCGATGACGCCATCATTGTTCACATCTCCAGCAGGGGCATCTACAGCATCTACCCAAAATTCTTCTCCAACGAATTCACCATTGTACTCGACACCAGGTCGTATTGTACGTTGTTTGTTTAAATGTCCAGGTACTTCAAAGTAGACAGTATACTCTTTTTCCGAAACGGGCATATCGTAGAAGAAGTATTCCCCGTGTTCATCTACTTTTGTATGATAGACTTTTCCACTTTTAGATTTTGCATATACTTTTGCACCCATTTTGTCGTAATCTTGTATGTCTAAAAACCCGTCATGGGTAAACGCTTCCGGTGTGATGAATCCTGAAAGAATCGAATGCTTTGGTACAACTTCAAATGGATCCGCAAGAAATACCGGTAAATTTTGTAGTTCCGTTTCACCGTGTTTCTTATATTTGAGGGTTTCCACACCTAATGCGCCTGCACCTTCAAAATACTCATCACTGATCATTGTAAAAGTGACGTCAATGAATGGGCTGTCTCCAGTAAACCCGCTGAACTCCGCGTCAGATTGAAGTGTGGCGCCAACGTGAAGCATGTTAAACCAATCTCTCTTATCAATCTTAGGTTCATCCAACTGAACTTCAATACCATTTTCATCTGCAAACTTCTTAAACTCATCATTTAACGACAGACTTTCAAACTTAAAGATCTCGTGATCATACTCCACACCAAATGTACCTGATAGTAAGTTTTCGACTTGTGATAAATTCAGGGTCATCGTAAATTGATCGTCGAGATACAACTTCTCTTTGTCGTATGTTTGCAACGCGTATGGCGTCCCTTTTTTGATGACTGTATATCTCGTAAGACTTCTTGTATCCGCATTGGATGCTAAATCTACAGGTACTAAGTCAATCTCCACGGGGCCAGCTTCAATTTCCTCCGGCAATACACCAAAACTCATTGAGCCATCTGGTGCTACCCCAAGTGCACTTGGAAACGAGTTATTTTGATAAACAGTGACGATATTTCCAGATTGGTCGTATTTCAATCCTTTTCCGTTCAACAGGTCAATCGTTGAGTCATAGATATTCGTATGGACCCAAAATGCATTGAGACCAAATTCGTTTGTATACATCGATTCATCGACTTCAATAATCCCTGGTTTGTGATCTAGGGACGTCATTTCAGGTGGCGTGTTGTCGACCACTACAACTTGTTCCATTGAGTATTCGGCGCCATCTTTATCCGTACCAAGCAGTTCATAAAGATAATCTCCTTCAGGTAAGCGGACCCTCTCAGTGCCAATCGGATTCTTGGGATCTCCCGTGAATGGAAAAATGTTGCCCATGAAACCTTTGGATGCAAAATAATCCACGTCCGGCTTCAAGTCGTAAAATGCCCCAACTATTCCCAGCGGCTCGTTTGTTTTAGAGTCTTTGATAACTAGATCCACCTTTTCCATTGGGCTTTTTAAGTTCAATTTCAGACCCATGAATGGAAGCAAGAACGGATGATACTTCCACACATTCGGAACGGCTGGACGATCGAAGTCCATGGAAGCGAATCCTTTGCTGGAAATACGAAGTGCAAATGGAATTTGATGTGTCCCACCGTCACCATCTGAAATTCGAATATATCCTTCATACGTTCCGAATGCTGCTTTTTCAGAAGCACTAATTTCTGCTTCAAATTCCACCACTTTACCGCCAGCTACTGTCATCTTCTCTGGAACATTAAGCACAACCCCATTGGCAGCTGCATCTTGTCGGTTATCATTTGCTTGTAAGAAATCCACTTCAATCGAATAGAATTTCTCTGTGTCTGCATGATTAGCTAATTTGACTTTTTTAGTGTTCTTAACGGCTTCACTTTCAGAAATATAATAACTACCGAATCGAAGAGACCCTGTTTCGTGTTCCAGTGTGATCGGTTCATCATCTTCGACCATGCTGATTTGATCCACGACAGTTACAGCTGTGTCCGCATATACAGCATCGTACACATTGATACGCCCAGCTCCCACTTCGTAGACTGAATAATCCTCTTTCATATCTACTGAACTGTTCATCAATGCCGCCTTGACTTCAAATGGCGTGTAATCTGGATGCTCTTGCAAGATAAGTGCTGCAGCTCCCGCCACGTGTGGCGCCGCCATTGAAGTTCCTTGGATTCGTGCATAAGCACTTTCATAGCTATTGTCAATGGGATCGTTGACGTATGATGGGTAAGTTGAAAAAATTGCTACCCCTGGTGCAACAAGATCTGGCTTGATGTCATAGCTACTTGCGACAGGTCCTCTTGAACTGAATCCTGCTAAGTAATCTCCTTCTGATTTGATGTTGTTCAGTTCTCCAAATGTAAGACTGCTATTCTTCTCAGCGGACTCTATCAATTTCAGACCGTCTTTGTTGGATACACGGAAAGCGGGTAGATATGACGTGTTTTCCCCAACGTAATAAGGAATCTGACCTTCTGTATCGTTGAAAACAATTACCGCTTTAGCACCCGCCTTCTTTGCATTCATTAACTTTTCATCAAACGAACGTTGCCCTCTTTGTATCAATGCAATTTTCCCCGTTACGTCTTTTCCTTCAAATCCATCTTCCCCACCAAAACCTACATAAACTAGCGGGTACGATTGACCTTGAAATTCTTCAATCTTATCCGAAAAGTCTTTTGCCAATAACCTCACGTCACTAAACGATGACTCTTCAGTCGTTGCAGCATACGTCGGAGAGGTTTGTGCCACATCACTTGCTCCAACAGAAATTGGGAGTGCTGCAGTTCCTGGTGCTCCCACTGTTTGTGCATTCGGCCCAGCATTCCCTGCTGCAACAACACTAACAACACCTGATAGCATCGCGTTATTTACAGCAATTGAAACAGGGGACAACGGGTCGTTCACTGCAGTCCCTAGAGAGAGGTTGATGACGTCCATCTCATCACGGACTGATTTGTCGATTCCCCCCATTACCCCAATCATGTCACCCATTCCGTATGGACCTAAGACACGATATCCATATAATTCGATACCCGGTGCAACACCTTTAACGGCATAGTCAACATCGTTTTCTTGTTGTCCAGCGACCGTCCCGGAAACGTGTGTGCCGTGGGATGTATAGTAACTACTTTGATAAGGATCAAATTCAGGCTGTCCAGATTTTAACCAGTCTTTATACGTTGTTTCCATTGGGTCCGCATCATCTTCTACAAAATCCCAACCTTTTACACTATCCGGGTCAATTGTAGCTGGGTCCTTACCCTCTGAAGACTGATAGCCATTGTAAGCACTCGCTAAGTCCGGGTGATTGTAATCGATTCCTGTATCGATGACACCGACTTTGACACCTTCACCCGTGATCCCATCTGCGTGCAATCGATCTACACCGATTTGAGGGATGCTATCAATCATTTTGGGTTCAATTGTTTCTGATTTAATTTTCGGTAAATCTACCTTCACTTCTTCGTTTTTCCATACTCTCTTCACTAAACCTGTCTTCAGCACTTCCTTTATTGCTGTTCCAGGCATCGTAACTGCCACTCCATTGAACGCATCACGATATTCTAGTGTGATTTCAACGCTGGTCCCTTCAACAGAATGGGAGCCTAATTTGTTGTAAGGCTGCATTTCCAAACTATTAATCGCTTTCTTAAATTCATTGTGGGACACCTCCACTTTGTTCTTTGCATCCCTTAATGAGATAGCACTCCGTTTTTCTTGGAGCTGACTTTTAGCCACTGCTACCTTTGCAGGATCTTGTTTAAATTCTATAATGAGCTCTACTGGCGCTTCGCTTTTTTGATTAATTGCCGGATGAACTGTGAATCCGACTTCCTTTTCAAGTTCTTGAATCGCCGCACGCTGTTCTTTTGTTAGTTTGTCCAACAGTTCCCTTGCGTCATTTGTATTCTGTTTTGCTTGGATCGGAAGTGCATGTGTCCCTATTAATGAAGCTGTAACTAGAAATGTAGACATAGCCACTGTCGTAAAACGCTTCGTCATTCGTTTGTTCATCATCTTCTTCCTTTCTGATCTCAGAGTATTTGTGTGTTCTACCCACCAAAACTTTTTCAACCACTCCCTTTTCTAGTAAATAATTCGAGGTTTCTACTTTAAGCGTACCAATAATTTCCGACTTGTAAATTGGGGTAATTTTAATAGTATGAATATTCAATTCAATATCCATTAATTTTCAGACATAAAAAAACCCATCTGCACGTAATTTTCAAGCAGATGGGCTGATTCTTATTATGGAGGGTTACATTATCGGGTTCTCAGGAATCCTCATTTCACGATTCGGAAAGATCGCTCTGATCACTTGGGAGGACAATAGACGCTGGATAGCAATTCCTTGAAGTTGTAAAGCGACACCGTTTAAACTATTTTTATACTGTTGCATGATCGTATATGGATAATGCTTTTCCTCCAATAATATCTCGAGCTCCTTTTGAAAGTGTCTATGGCTTTGTTCGACTTGTTCTGTCGCTTGTTCCAATGACAAAAAGGAATTTGATAATATGGCGACATGGGCAGGACTCGTGCTAAACTCAATAATGATCTGCACAAATTCTTCCGTATGCAAATCTACATCAGGATCGATATAAATCACCGTGTTCCTCCTCCCTGTTTGTTCATTGGGTAAAATCATCACTTAGATTAAACATTTCTACACGACACACCGAGAAACCTTTGGTCAAAACCAATTAAAAACTGAAACATACCTTATAGTTTCTGATTGAAATGAAAGAATTTACAAACCTATTAAAGGGGTGAATGTTAATGACACAGTCAATATTACATACGGCTTTGGTAGTTAAAGACTATGATGAGGCGATAGAATTTTATACAAAAAAGCTCAAATTCAACCTAGTGGAGGATACGTATCAGCCAAAGCAAGATAAGCGCTGGGTAGTAGTATCTCCCTCAGGATCTGGTTCCGCGATTCTATTAGCAAAAGCTTCAAATCCAGAGCAAGAGCAATTCATTGGTAACCAATCTGGGGGGCGCGTTTTTTTATTTCTAAGGACAGATGATTTTTGGAGAGATTACAATGAAATGGTCTCAATAGGTATAGAGTTCGCGCGGGAACCCAGTGAAGAATCGTATGGAACTGTAGCAGTTTTCAAAGATTTATACGGAAACTTATGGGATTTATTAGAGCTCAATGAAACTCATCCCATGTATTGACGAGTCATAATGTAAGTGAACATTTTTCTAAAGCCTCATTTATGAGAGGTACAAAGAGAGCTGTGACCTTATCTCGGATACCTGCGCGGAATAGGTATTCAAGATTAATCCACTTTTATCCCACCACTGATTCCCGTCCATTCACGTACTTCAGTAAAATTCTGAGCCGTTTGATTCGCCTTGGTCGTAATACTCTCTGGATAATCAAGAACTTCCAATAGTCTTATAGCATTCCTTGTAATTGACGGTCCGTCATGAACTTTATAATCAAATAATACCTTATCATTTTCAATCCGTTCTCTGAAATGATAATTGCTATACAGATTCTCTGCAATTTCTGTAAGTTCAATATCATGCGAAGCAATGAATGTCATACCATGGCTTCCAGATAACCATTCCATAATTGCAGCGGAGGCTGAAATTCTTTCAATTGTATTCGTTCCTTTTAATATTTCATCTACAAATGAAATGAACGGTTTCTTTTCTTCACTAAGCATGATAATTCTTTTAAGGGATTTAATTTCAGCAATGAAATAGCTATCTCCATCCAATACACTATCCTGTATCGCCATAGATGTGACGATGTAACTTGGTTTCATCGTCCAGCTTTTAGCTAATACCGTATTAATAGTTTGGGCCAGAATGGCATTAATGGCTATCGCTTTAATATAAGTCGATTTTCCAGAAGCGTTTGAACCTGTAATAAGCACATTTTTCCCAAGCGTTGAAGTATTCGTAACTGGCTTTCTCAGAAGTGGATGTGCTAAGTCTTCAAATCGGATTTCTTCTTCGTCCTCAAAGTTGGGTGTAGTATAACTAACAAGTGTTTTCCGATAATACGCTACCGCGACCGCCGCATCAAGTTCACCAATCAACTCCCACAAGTGCTTGTATGCTTTTTTATGAGTGATAATTGTTTTAACAATTTGGTTGTATGCTATAAAATCCAGTAAAAAAATTATTCTAAAATACTCTAGCAGCACATCAAAATCCCCGCTCTTAATGCTACCAATGGATAGTAATTTACCCCAAAAAGCCGTTTTTCCAAGAGCTTTTCCTTCTCCTTTCAAAATATCAGCAACTATATTAATCCTGGGGTGGCGAATAGTAGATAAACTTTTCCCAGTGTTCACAATGGCAGATACATATGTAATCGAGTGTAAATCAATTTCCAACATTTTTTTATTTCTATAGTAAATCACTAAGTTCGTTATAAAAGAAATGGTTAGAATAGCCACTCCATACTTCAAACTGAAAAACATAAAGATAATCGAAAGTATAGGTATAGCAGCAAGTATGATATATAGATAGGCGTGTTTAATTTTATGAGCAGTCATCTCATAGAAATACGAAGACGTGTTTGTATAGTTTCGTTTTCCGAGACCGGATAAAACCAGAAGCACTTTTTCTCTCAACTTTTGATCTCTCTCTAACAAAGCATAAAGTTCTTCTTTATCATGGACATCTTTACATCTTGGATCTATATCTCTAAGTTGATTGAATAAATACTCCGATCCTACACTAGTTTGTGTGTAATTAAGTTTTTCAAATACATCTTGCATAGATAAATCATTCCAAGTTAACGAATCTACACCTGCATAATCATCGGCGTGCTCTTTCTTATTCTTCCAATATGAGGATACAGACTCGACGTCTTCACTGGCAGAAAAGTATGTCCCATTTTCCCATTCTTTCCTCAGACGTTTTAATTTCTTTTGGTTCTTGGGTAGTAAACTATATATTAAAAAAACCAATGCAACTAGTGTAATTATTAGTCCTGGATTCACCATTAAAGCACCTTCCTTTTACCCGTTATACGCTTTTATTTACAGAAGGTTTCGTCATTTCTTCGTAAATTTAAATACACATGATGCTTTTGTTCATTACTTTTAGGTTAATGTGTTGCATAAATTCCCCCATATAGTAATTCAATATAGTTTATGTGTACAAATTATTTTTCACCTAAAAAAAGGCATCGTTCTCTCAAAAAAATGAGTAAACGATGCCTTTTAATTCATTTGGATTTCACCAATACCTCTTACATTTAAGCAGGTAATATGTTTTTTAATACTAGCAACAAGGTTTGGTATAAGCAACCTACCAAGAAAATCATGTATTGGACAATTGTCTTAGTAAAAATCAACACTTAGAAAGTTGCAGTTTTCGCGCTTACTTTTTCGGCGTATAGATAGTTTTACCATTTCCATCAATGATTAATAATGATTTACCTGGTATTGTCTCGCCTTGGTAATTAAATTCATCTTCTGAAAAATTGGCTACTACACTTAATGATTCACCATACTCAGTCATTTGGACAAGTCTATCATCTGATACGATTTTAAAATCTGTCATTTCTTTTGTTATTGCTTTTTCACTGAAATTTGACCAAACATTAGAATGTCTTACGATTGTTTTTTTATGTTTTTTCCACTCGTGTTTATCTATATGATATAAGGGAGGGACATTATAGAGCACCTCATACAACATCCTATTTGTAATTTCATCTTCTACTTTTAAGGTTCCCCATCCCCACCAATAAGTTGTGATCACTGAATCGTTGTAAACCAACTTATACAACGGAATCGTGTAGTTTGAATCCATAAATAATTTCTTGTATTTATCCTTTATAGGTATTTGTTTAGAAAACAGTTCTGGAACCCCACCATTACTCGAATAGTATCTCCCAACGTAGTACTTACTATCTTTATTTGTTTTCATATCCTCATCCATCCAAGAAAAAGATGGCGTTTCTATTCCATGAGCAAAGGCAATCGTCTTGTTTGCAAAATCATTGCCGCCTTCTGTTCCAACTACCATTTTCCATTTTTTCTGCAGATACTCCATTCTTTTTATTCTAGCTTGGATGTCTTCTTTTTCAGTGGTAATATGTTCCGGCGAATAATCATCGTAGATTTCTCCAGTACCATCCGTGTCTAAAAACCATGAGTTGAATTTTATGCCCGTTTCTAAAATCGAAGTTATTCTTTCTTTTACACTAGGCATTGCAAGAGTGGGATTCAACTTTCTACCTTCACCTTGGAATCCTTCAATCTCATTCCCATCTTTATTAGTTACAGTTGCATTTTCATAAAGTGAGGTATCCTTAAACTTAGCGGTTTCCCACTTTTCTTTACCTGGTTCGTGGATTGAATGATAAGAATCATAGGTGCCTATTAAATAGCCGAGATCTTCTGCTTCTTTCACTAATTCTGGTTTAATAAATCCTTCCTGCCAGTCGTCCAGTCCAATCCACATGTTTCCTAATCCTGAATCCTTCATATCCTTTATCACATTGACAGTGTTTGCATCTGCCCATTTCCCGATGGGGTCAACTGCATTTCCAAGTTCACTTTTAAACAATCTTTTATTTAGGTCAATCAACTCAATAGGATTTAGATTTTCTATTTTCTTGTTTACTAGCTTTTGAGTTTCTTTATCTATTTCAGTAAATATTTTCGGATCATAGAATTCTTTTAGTTGCATCACGGCACTTAAGCCTTTTACTATTCTATTTTCAGTATATTTGTCTACATAATCTAAGTTATTTAAATCATCGAAGGCCGCTGAGAGTTCTGATCCATCCTCAACTTTAGTAGTTAATAATCCCTGAATCCATGATTTCAGTTTTTCGGGTAGGTGGTATCTCAGCTTAGCCCACTCTATATTTTCCTCTGAAATCACAGTTCTATCCCAAAAGTAAGCATGGGGTGCACCGTATAGTTTTTCTATATTACTATTTTCTTCTGCCTTATCTGCCAAGGTTTTGAATGCCCCTTGTTCGATTAAATAATTTTTATAAGTCTTTGCAACATCTACTGGGTTTTTATCCGTTACATATATTCTAAAACCATAGTCCTTCTGTTCATTTATCGCTGGAAACTCATGACTATAAGTAAACTCGATATTATTGTCTGTATTAAAATTAAGTTCACTGTTATAAGGATTATTAATTATATAGACTAGCGAATATGAACTTTTATCGACTGCAAAAAACTGCATAGATAAAGCCTCAATTACTTTCATTTTTTCTTCACTTAAATAATCCTTCCACACAGAATCATTACTTGGAATATACTTCCCTTGATTTAACGGGAGCATATATGCATCACCTGTCACTTTCGGCCATGCAAACATGTTGTCCTCATCTTTGCTAGATTTTATAGATACATCTACATACTTAACACTTTTCTTAATTTCAACATCAATATCCTTTTCTAAATAGGACCAGGTAATCGTGTCTCCACTGTCTTTTAAATTTGAAACTTCCATCTTCTCCAGTGGTTCCGATGCCCTCTCAGCAATTCCATTGGACTCTACCTCCAACGCTAGGGTCTCTGGATCCACATTAAAGTTAAAATCCAGATTAGCTATTTGGGTATTATCCTCTTTTCTTGGTACGCTTTTGTCATTCACACACCCCGCAAGAACACTAGTTACCATTGCAGCTATTAACATGACTGGTAGTATTTTTTTCATGTAACACACCTCCACCACTAGAGTAATGGGAGTGCGTTACGCGAATGTGACAAAAAACGTTAATCTATTATTTTTCAACTTGAATCCATAATCTAGATTGTGATTATCCAAAATGGTCTTGATAATAGGCAAGCCCAATCCTGTACCAGAAAGTTCCTTACTTCTCGATTTTTCTAACACATAAAATGGTCTCCATATATTTTCTAAATCACTTTCGTCTATCTCCCCAACTCCGTTAGCAATTGTAAGATTCACGCCATTAGTATCTTTAGTTAACGTAATTTCAATACGCTTATCATTGGTATATTTAATAGCATTGGTAACCAAATTATCGAGTACAACATCTATCCCTTCTTGCTCAGCACAAATAATATATTCCTTTTCCACATCTATATTTAATGATAAATCAATACAGTTTTCGTGTAGTATGAGCGTGTATTTTTCTGTAGTGTCGATAATCCTTTTCCCTATATCAAAATCACATTTTTTTAATGAACTACTTTCTAACTCTGCCCAGAACAAAAGCTTCCCTATCAATAAATCCATTTTCTCAATCTGCTCTTCAATTACATCCCTGTACGTTCCGTCATCTAAACCGTCCACTATACCTTGTTCATACACTTTCACTATGGATAGTGGTGTTTTTAACTCGTGGGACACATCTGACATTAGTTCTCTCAATCGCTTATTTTGAACACTGATCTCATTATGGGCTTTCTCTAATTTCTCACTCATACTATTTATACTTTTTGCAAGATCGCCTATCTCATCATTGGTGGTAATCTCTTCTTTCCTAAATTTCAAACTGGCTATATCCTGAGACAGTCCTTTCAAGGATTCTAAAGGTTTCGTAATTTTTTTAGATAGAATAACCACTAAAAAAATAATCAGAATTACTGAAACAATCATTAGCACTATATTAAACCGATTAATGATTTGGATCGTTTCTTCCATATGAGGTAAAGGTAACGCTATGGCAATAATATAATTATCTATTTTTATAAATTTCGTTAAAACTTTATATTTACTTACACCTTGATCATATATTTTATTTACACTATTGTTCTGCAAAGTATTTAACGTATTTTCCGTAATCCAAAATTTATTTAGCTTTAATTTCTTCATTTCAAATTTTGATTTTATGCTATCATTTAGTTGATCTAAATTACTACTGACTTCTGAATATACAATAGTTACGGCGTGTTCCTCTTCTATGCGTTCCAAGTCACTCACAAAATTATTTTCGGGAACACTACGTATATCGTTCGCTACCTCGTTTAAAATCTTTCTTTGCTCATATATATAATATCTGTCGACCAAGAAAATATTTGCTACTATTAAAAATATAAACGTGCAAATTACAATGGATGAAACACCAACTGAAAACTTGGTCCCTATTTTAATCTCCCTGCACCTCCAAACAATAGCCTACCCCCCTGTAAGTTTTGATAATATCAGTACCAATTTTAGTTCTTAGTCTTCGGATATGCGTATCGACTGTTCTAGGATCACCATCATAACCCATGCCCCAAACCCGATTAATGATCGTTTCTCTTGATAGGATAACTCCTTTATTTCTACTGAAAAACAGCAACAAATCATATTCGATTTTGGTAAGTTGCAATTGTTCTGCATGCTTGTACGCTTTTTTTTCATTCTCCATTATCCTTATATCGCTTACTTTAATTTCCTCGCTACTATTCATAAGTTTTTTAGCCCTTAATAACAATATTTGTGGATCAAATGGCTTCCTGATATAATCATCAGCCCCATTATGTAAGGCCTTTAGCTCATCTTGATTTTGACCTTTCGCTGTTAATATCAGAACTTTAGTTTGACTAGTATCCTTTATATATTTACATACGTCTATGCCATCGATTTTCGGCATCATCCAATCTAAAATAGCCAACTCGATCTTATCCGACTCAACTATATCTAATGCTTCCTGACCGTCTTTAGCCGTCAGGACATCAAAGCCTTCATTTTTAAAATATGCTGAAAGTATCTTAAGCATTTGCGGCTCATCATCTGCGATTAAAATAGTCATTTCCCATTCCCCCTACGCATCAATTTTACATAGCTAAGTCAAACACTGATAACTCCGGAGGATTCCAAAATCTCACAGTTATCCTCGTCGTGCCGATTCCACTATTCACATACAAATAGTTGTCTTCCGCTAGTTGATACATCCCTTTTGTGTATTTCTTAGCCAAAGGCGGTGTCACCAATGGACCAAATAGTGGAACAACAACTTGTCCACCGTGACTGTGACCAGCCAACGCCAAATCAAAACGTTCAGCCGTTATGTTGTCTACAAGATCCGGGTCATGCAGCAATAGCAACTTGTCCCCCTGATCGTCAACACCTGTATACGCTTTTTCAATATTCGGGTGTCCAAGCATCGCATCATCCAACCCTATAATCGTTATTTCTTGTCCACTATCAAGCTCGATGACGCTATTCTGATTTTTAAGTAGCTTAAATCCTGATTTGCTCATAATATTTTCATAAAACCTAACCCCACCGCCTCCATAGTCATGATTCCCCCAAACAGCATATTTTCCATATCTACTTCGTAGTTTACCCAATATATCACTTATTTCTGACCTTCCCTCAAAGGCAGATGGTACATCTATCAAATCACCCGTGAAAGCGATGATGTCAGGTTCAAGCTTATTTACTCTTTCGACCAGATTCTCAAGCTGCTTTAATGAATAATTAGGACCCAAATGCACATCTGAAAACTGAACAACTCTGATGGAATCTCCACCTTCCGATGATAGCTCTACTTTAAATTCCCTTGTCACCAAACGTTTTGGCTCTATTTTAAATGCATAAAAAATGATCCCAACTACAAATATACTTAGGATGAAAGAGCATTTAATAACTCTCCAAATTGTTCTTTTCAAAGTCACACTACCTTCCTACTGTCTAAAGACTAACTACTACGATACATCCTCTGTGTGACACCAATGTTACGAGCAAAAAACCACACCCTCAAAGGCTGTGGCAGTTCGGTCTTCTATGTGTT
This sequence comes from Sporosarcina sp. SAFN-010, assembly GCF_059415065.1. Lineage (NCBI taxonomy): Bacteria > Bacillati > Bacillota > Bacilli > Caryophanales > Caryophanaceae > Sporosarcina > Sporosarcina sp. SAFN-010. Next base: position 21,226 of record NZ_JBPFDS010000022.1, read on the forward strand.
TATTATCTTTGTAGTCGCGATCAAAGACGTTCATCGGATCCTCACTTGCAATATTCGTTTGTTTTTCAGTGCATTCGCCGAAGTGAGTAAGATTGCACGTTCCTACACAAGGTTAAAGGGAAGATTCGCAAAGGATTCATCACCCCATCATAGAATCGGGAATAGCAGCTTTAACTAGACATCCCTGACCGTGATTTTCAGCTAAATACATCTGGCCGCCAAACAAATTCTAGGCGATGCAGTCAGCAAAAAAGTTCATAACTATCATTTACCAGGCGATTTAGAAGAAGGAATGATTGAACTTCATCTTTCTGGACTTTTAGCCGAGCCCTCCGAAAGGTAAAGCCAAGATGGAAAAAGAAGATTACTCTCTTTCTACGCGGACTTTAACAATGGTTCTATTATTATGAAATTGATTCATACAATTAATAAATTATTTTGAGAGGAGGATTTTATATGGAAATAACAATATATGTTCTACAAGGTATATTAATACTTTTATTTCTAATTGCAGGGGTTGGAAAAGTAACAGGTTCCAAAATGCATATAGAGAATTTTAAGACTTGGGGACTCCCCCAGTGGTTTAGGGTGGTAACAGGCATTATTGAAATAGCTGGTGCTGCACTATTAATCACTGGGTATTGGGTACCAAGTTCGGCACTTATTGGGGCACTTCTACTTGGTATTACAGGAGTCGGTGGTATTTTAACACATATTCGTATGAAGGATTCATTTAAAGATACAGCAATGATTTTATTACTTACAATTCTATCATTTATAGTATTCTTTATGTATTTATAAATATTTTAAAAAACTACGATAGCAAAAAAATCCGGATTATTCTAATATACGATTAGTAGAAGATACATGAAAAAAAGGTAGAGTTTGACTCTACCTTTTGGGCTGTACAACATATTAGCACATTCACGGTTCTTTTTTTTAGGTTAGTTGCATCGTTGTGATACAAGTATTATCGCCTTCAAAAGTAGAGATTTCAGATTCTACTGCTTTGCCGTCATACTCGATTTTCACTTGATATGTTTGATCCCTCGGTAACCACAGGTCAATAAACCCATTTTCTAAAGACGTAACTGTTTCCTCCATCACTACATTACCTTCATCATCCTGGATATGAACGTCAAAGTCTTTTTCTACCAATTCCCCTCGGCATCCCGTTAAACTGTGGATAGCACATTCATGTGTCGTTTCAACAAACGGTGCAATTGAAACAAAAAACTCGTCCTCAGGAAGGTCAAAAGAGGTCTTTTTACCATTATCAGTAACAAGTAGCTCATCTGATGTAATAGATGCAGTTACCTCATCAAACGTGCCCACACTATACGCATGGACTTGTTCTTTTATATCTTGTTTTTCCTCAACCTTTTTTCCCTCTTCTTGCGGTGCACTACTATCATTGCTGCAAGCGACTAACACTAAGCTTAGTAATGTACCTATTATTAAAAGTAGAGCTTTTTTCATTTATTATTCCACTCCAATTTCTTATATTGAAAAAAATTAGCTAAGTTCATTTTATCATATATTCACTTGAATAGTCAGTTTTCACCAAATGTTCATGAATTTAAAAGGGGGGGTATTCTCCACTCCCCCTCATAGCAACCCCTTTCGATATGTGAGATAATCAATCTAACAGAACCAACGTACTAAACATGAAAAATCGAGGTGTCACCATGAAACCGGTCATACTAGCTGAAAAACCATCCCAAGCAAAAGCCTACGCAGACGCCTTCACTGCCCGCAAATTCGAAGGCTATATGGAAATCCATCCGTGTCCAACGTTTCCGGAGGGGGCTTTTTTGACATGGGGTGTCGGGCATCTCGTGGAGTTAAAAGAACCACATACGTATAATCCTTCATGGAAACGCTGGTCACTTGGGAGCTTGCCAATTTTACCAGAACGCTATGAGTTTCAAGTGTCGAAGGGCAAGTTCAAGCAGTTCCAAGTCGTGAAGAAGCTTATTAAGGGCACGGATACCGTCATCAACGCATGTGACGTGGATCGCGAAGGATCGAATATCTTTTATAGTATTTATGATCAGACGGGCGCACGTGGACAAACGATAAAGCGCTTGTGGATCAACTCTCTTGAATCTGATGAAGTAATCAAAGGGTTTGAGAACTTGCGTGATAATAAGAAGGATTTGCAGATGTATGAAGAAGCGAAGTCACGGCAGATCAGTGACTGGCTCGTTGGCATGAATGGCTCACGGTTGTATACGTTGTTATTGAAAGCGAAAGGCATTGAGGAAGTGTTCCCGATTGGACGGGTTCAATCTCCTACGGTCTATTTGATTTATCAGCGACAGCGCGAGATTGAGACATTTGTATCGGAACCGTTTTTCGAAGCAGAAGCTTTATTTACAGCAGCCCATGGTACGTATAAAGGGAAAGCCAAGTTGAAAGAGCCGAAGCGGGAACTGATCGCTGATGCCTTGAATAGTCGCGGTATCACGAAGCGAACACCAGGTACCGTCTCGGAATTGAAGACTACCGATAAGCGCATGCCACCGCCACAGTTACACTCTCTTTCAACGCTCCAGGCAACTGCAAACCGTCGCTGGAAGGCAAGTCCTGCCACAGTCCTTAAAACAATGCAGACGCTGTATGAGAAGAAACTCGTGTCATATCCTCGTACGGACACGCGTCATATTACGCCGAGTGAATTTAATTACTTAGCGGCATCCGTTGAAAAATACCAAGAGCTCATTGGACAGCCATTCGAAATCGCTTCGAAGACACCAAAAAAACGTTTCGTCGACAGTTCGAAAGTACAGGAACACTATGCTATTATTCCGACGAAAAAAGTTCCAACAGCGGCTGCGATTGCTAGATTAGCACCGTTGGAACGTAATTTATATGAAGAAGTCGTACGGACTGCACTCGCGATGTTCCACCGTGATTATTTATATACAGAAACGAAAGTGACGACCGACGTTAACGGACTTCCCTTCTTTACAACTGGGAAAACGGAGCTGGACAATGGTTGGAAAGAACTGTTTTCCGCGCCTCCTAAAAAAGGAAAGGAAGCGGAAGAACCTGCCCTTCCACCTCTTGAGCAGAACGAAACGGTTCAAAGCGAAATCGGGATTAAAGAGGGGGCTACCCAGCCACCCAAACCGTATACAGAAGGTCAATTGATTGCGATGATGAAAACGTGCGGGAAGCTCGTTGAAGATCAGACCGAGACTGATATTCTAAAAGAAATTGAAGGACTTGGGACAGAAGCGACGCGAAGTAATATTATCGAGACGATTAAAAAACATGGCTATATTTCTGTCACGAAAAACATCGTGTCGATTACGGATAAAGGTCGCGTCCTCTGCCAAGCGATTGAGGGCAGTTTGCTCGCTAGCCCCTCAATGACCGCGAAATGGGAAACGTATTTGAAGAAAATCGGGAATGGCGAAGGCACGGGTCGGCATTTTTTAGGAAGCGTGTCGAAGTTCATCTATAAACTGCTTGAAGACGTTCCCGTACAGCTAGAACAACAAAAAATCGATATTGTGTTGCCACCATCCAAATCTTCTAGCCGAAAATCCTATACAGCAACTGAAGTCGCTCCCTGTCCGAAATGTGGGAATGGTATGATCGTCGCAAGAAAAGAGTTTTTCGGCTGCAGCAACTACAAAAACGGCTGTAAGCAGACGTTCCCTGGGAAGTTCCTGAAAAAGAACCTCACCCAAGCCCAAGTAAAACTGCTGTGTACAAAAGGAAAAACGAACGTCATTAAAGGATTTACTCATGCAAACGGCCAGAAGTTCGACGCCATGCTTGAATTGAAAGAAGGCAAGTTGAACTTAGTATTTGTATAACCAATAAAAACGGAAAGCCCTCTCACAAAGAAAGAGGCTTTCCGTTTTTCGTTCCACTCTTACAATACAGGTGATAGAAGACGCGAAATGCCTTCTTTGAATTTGATAAAAAGTGATCGCTCTGCATATCTTTCAGGTGTCAGTTCTGAACTGACCTCAATGTCTTTTAAGAATAGCCCATGCAGTTGTTTCGCCACTTTTTCATCGTAGACAATTGCACTCACTTCAAAGTTTAAGTGGAAACTACGGGAGTCGATGTTCATCGTCCCCACTGCCGCCACTTCCTCGTCAACGACGATAGTTTTCGCATGCAAAAAGCCATTTTCATAAAGTAAAATCTTCGCTCCGTAATCCAGCAAATCTCCTACATACGCCCACGTTGCCCAATAGACAAATGGATGATCCGGTTTGCACGGAATCATGATCCTTACATCGACTCCAGACAACAGCGCAATTTTACACGCATCCATAAAACTCGTATCGGGAATGAAATATGGAGTTTGGATGAACACACTCTTTTTCGCAGACAGAATGAGCTTGATGTACATATTCTTCAAGTGCTCAGTCACGGAATCCGGTCCACTCGAAACGATTTGGATGGGGATTGTCCCCCCCTGCTTCTCTAGATGAAATGCATACTCATCCCATTCACCGGGTTTATTATCCCCAGCCCGATGCCAGTCTAGTATGAACTTCCCTTGAATGTGATGGACCGCCTTTCCTTGGATTCTGAGATGTGTATCCCGCCAGTATCCGAATTTTTTGTCCAGGCCGAGGTACTCATCTCCTACATTGAAGCCGCCAATATACGCAATGCGACCGTCGATAATGACTAGTTTCCGGTGATTCCGGTTGTTGACTCTGAAGTTTATTAATCTGAAAAATGATGGGAAGAACACTTCGACTTCGCCACCTGCTGCACGCAGTTCATCAAAAAATTTAGGTGCGGTTTTTTTAGATCCGACTTCATCGTAAAGTAGGCGAACCTTCACCCCTGCATTAGCTCGTTCCGTCAAGGCATCACGGAGTCTAGTGCCCAATGCGTCCGATTGGATGATGTAGTATTGAATATTAACTTCCTTCTCAGCTGCTTGGATATCCGCAATGAGGGAATCGAATTTCCGATGTCCATCGTCAAAGATTTGAATGTCATTATCCGAGGATAATAGCGCATCTGATGATATCAAGTTCATGTGGATTAGTTCCCCGTGTTTCTTGAGTAACGGAGACTGTTGAACGTTCTCTCTATAGACTGTCGATAGTTGGTGATCCACTTCCGCATCAATTTCTTTTCTCTCTTCATCCGTCAGCTTATAGAAGTTCTTTTGCTTCAAATTCCGTCCAAGGAATAGATAGATGAAAAAGCCCGCTATAGGAATAAACACCATAACCAATATCCACGCCCACGTATTCCCAATATCGCGCCTTTCGAAAAACAATACTCCCACCAACAATAAAAGATTAATCACTATCGTAATGGATAAGATCAACGCAATTATATCTCCTATTCCCATAATTACACCTTCTTTCTAGTTTCAGTTTCAATTAAAACTATCTTAACGTATAGGTTATTTATAGAAAGTAGTATTCACTATAACATGTACCATTTGAAAAGGAATATGATCCAAATAAATAGTTTATCCTAAGGGAGAATAAGATGGATTTTTGACTAGCAATCCCCAAACTTGCATTACTTAGTTAAACAATTATAATTAGTTTTACTTAACAAATAGGATGTGTACACATGAAACTTATACATGCGTTGGATGAATTCTATTATGAACAGATTCTGAAAAACCTTAGAGAAATGAACCATAATAAGGTGTATGGAAATTTGTCCTATAATAGTCTGCTGTATATGGAAGTGATCTTGTATAACGAAAACTGTACGGCTAGTTTTCTCGCAGACACACTTCACGTGGCCCGCTCCGCGGTGACGGTGAAAGTAAATGAACTGGTGGCAAAAGGGATTGTCACAAAAACACCAAGTGTTACCGATAAACGCGTCAATTACTTAAACGTCACCCCTAAAATCGTGGAGGACTACAAACGGATGGATCACTCATTAACTCAAGCGATTACTGAAATTGAAAATCGTTTTTCGTCATCAGAAATTTCCTCTTTTGTTGACATGCTAGGGATTATCCGGAAGCACCATCAATAGAAGTTAAGCTAACCACACAAAAGATGAAAGAGGTTTTTGAATGGAACAGAAACAATATGAATACTTAGCGGATAACCCGAATGTGAAAGTGCTTCCTATCATGCTAACACTCATTATCGGGGCGTTTTTCGCTATTCTGAACGAAACACTATTGAATATCGCCCTCGTTACACTTATGGATGAGTTCTCAATTTCGCTGACAGCTGTCCAGTGGATGGCGACCGGCTTCATGCTCGTGATGGCCATCGTCATTCCGATTTCTGCGCTACTGCTTCAATGGTTTACAACGAGGCAACTGTTTTTAGGAACGATGGCTGTATTTACACTTGGTACGATTATTTGCGCAAGTGCTCCGTCGTTCTCGATTTTACTCATTGGGCGCTTAATCCAGGCTGTCGGAACTGGCTTATTGATGCCAATTATTTTCAATGTCTTCCTACTGATTTACCCTCCAGAACGTCGCGGGAAAGTAATGGGGATGATCGGTCTTGTCATTATGTTTGCTCCTGCAATTGGACCTACATTATCCGGGGTCATTGTGGAGTATTTAGGATGGCGCTACTTGTTCATCTTGGTTATCCCGTTTGCATTGTTCTCGATCGCATTTGCGTCTAAGTATTTAGTGAATGTGTCCGAAGTGACGAAACCTAAAATCGATTTCATTTCGCTATTATTCTCGACAATAGGTTTCGGATCCATTGTATATGGATTCAGTTCCGTAGGAGAGAGTAAGGATGGATTTGCTAGCCCAACTGTCTGGTTGTTCATCAGCATGGGAGTTATCGGCATTGCGCTATTTGTGTGGCGTCAGTTGAAGCTCGACGAGCCGATCATGAATATGCGCGTATTCCGCTATCCGATGTTCTCACATGCTGTCGTGATGTTTTTAATCATCATCATGGCGATGTTTGCCTCGGAGATCATTTTGCCGATCTATATGCAAGGTCCACTGGCTCTCACTGCAGCGACAGCTGGATTGGTTCTATTGCCAGGAAGTATTTTAAACGGAATCATGTCACCATTTATGGGCGCCTTATTTGATAAATTCGGACCTCGCGTGTTAATGATTCCTGCAACCCTTGTGTTAAGCGGTACGATGTTCATGATGAGTCAGTTGACCGTTGATACGCCTGTGTGGCAAGTCGTCGTCTACTATATCCTCATCATGCTATCTATTTCTGCCATCATGATGCCTGCTGAAACGAACGGATTGAACCAGTTGCCGAAACATCTCTATCCACACGGTACTGCAGTAATGTCCACGCTACAGCCAGTTGCTGGAGCAATCGGGGTATCGGTGTTCATCAGCATTATGAATGCACGACAGTTACACGTGTTACAGAAATCCTCAACGCCAACTGATCCTGCGGCGATAAATCTAGCGCTAGTATCGGGTGTAGAATTGGTATACTTCATAGCGTTTGCGATGTCGATAGTCGCGGTTGTTCTATCGTTTATTGTATATCGAGCAAAACCGAGTGAAGATGAGGAAAATTCAATTATGTAACAAATACAAACCATGCTTAAACGAAGATTAAAGTTATCTAGCAGGTACCCAACTAGGGTGCCTGCTTTTTTGTTTGTAGCTACCACATGCATATGGCAGCTAAGTCGACTACACTTACTTGTAGAAGGAGTGATGACTTATGAAGCAAAAACGATACCGGAACTTAGACCCAACTGCACGCCCTGCAAATTTTGGTGATTTGCTGCGGTGGCAAAAGGAACGTTTTAAGAAACAGAAGGATATGAGTTTTGTGGTTGGACAAGCTCCCCACAAGCAACAGGCATTGCTGCATGCGAATCAGGACAAGTTAACGATTACATGGATTGGACATTCGACTTTTCTCATACAGCTCGCTGGTTTGACGATTGTGACGGATCCCGTTTGGGCAAGTCGGATGGGATTCAGTAGAAGATTGGAAGAGCCAGGGCTGTCGTTGGATGAAATCCCGCCAGTCGATATTGTTTTGCTCTCACATTCCCATTATGATCACATGGACGTTCCTTCATTGAAGAAACTGAAAGGAACTCCTGCCGTACTTGTTCCTGAAGGACTCGGACCTAAAGTACGCAAGCTGATGCAAGAAAATCGAGTCTATGAGCTATCTTGGTGGGGACAGGTGCGCATTGGTTCTGTCGAATTCCACTTTGTTCCGGCTCAGCATTGGACGAAACGTACTCTTACAGATACAAATACATCACATTGGGGTGGATGGATCATTCAACGGTATATGGAGCCTTCGACTGAAACGTTGCATAAACCCGAATCGATTTACTTTGCTGGTGATAGCGGGTATTTCCAAGGATTCCGAGAGATTGGCGAGAAATTCTCCGATATTACGTACGCGCTCATGCCGATTGGTGCCTATGAGCCCGAGTGGTTTATGGGGACTCAACATATGACACCTGAAGAAGCGATACAGGCGTTTGTGGATATCGGGGCTGAGGTATTCATTCCGATGCACTACGGAGCTTTTTATCTAGCAGATGATACAACAGAAGAAGCATTGGATCGCCTACTTACCGAATGGAGGCAACGTGAACTGGAAGATTGTCATTTACAGTTATTGAAGCATGGCGAGACGCTCTCCTCTGGTTATTCAGAGAAAAATTGCAACTGATTTGGTGTTGTAATTTTTCGAATACACTGTATAGTTGATACATAGATTTCCAATATACTTACAGTGAACACAGGACGAGTCTACTAAAAAGGGGAAGCTGGGATGAATCGCACCTACTTTATACATGAATTTTTACTGACCGCTAAAAGCAAGCGGACGATTCCTTTTCTTCTGTTCATCGGGGTGTTACTTATCAGTTATTGCTTTCTCCTCGTCCCGAACCGAGAAACTAAGGAAACGTTCCACCCAGAAGAAATAAAAGAATATTTAACTGGGGTGGAAGTGGAACAAAACCAACGCATGAAGAGCGGAAATACTGGAGTTATTTTAATGACGGGAGACCCGGTTTTTGCCAGAAACGATTATGACCACGGATTGTTCAGCGCACTACTCAACTCCTATGAAGACCGCAATTTTTTACGGTATCTCCACTTGCGCGCCTACTATCTTGAGTCGGATCCTTCCGTTTATCTGCAAGATGAAAATCTGTTCAAATACTCTCCTTACCCCGGCAAAGACCGGGAACACCTTTATCATCAGACGATGCTCCGCTATGAGGATTACTTGATGAATGATCGACGGATAACAGAAGCTCTGCTATTTGAAAAGACCGGTATTCAATCATTGCAAACCTTTCTACACACGTATGGATTTTATTTCTTCTTATTTTGTGCCGTTTACTTCAGCAGTGATATCTTGTCACGCGATCGAACTCATCGGACGGTGTTACAAGGTCTGCCCATGTCCTGGTATCGTCAGTTAAATTTGAAATCATTAGCTGTATTTAGTTATACACTTCTCGTCTTAATAACTGTTCTTCTCACAGGCTTTTTTGTCTTATCCTCGCAATTCGGGTTCGGCTATGCTAATTTACACGTTCCCATTATGACCGCCCAAAACACATTCACAATCGAAGAATATGGAGTAATCAGTATGGTGAAATTTATTGGCCTATCACTAGCTGCCCTCCCGCTGTTACTATTTCTTCTCATACGCATTAATGTCATTCTCAGTCTACTATTGAAGAACGAGTGGCTCGTCCTCTTGCTCGGCACATTCGCGATCTTTTCGGAACATCTATACGATACAAGAACGACACGCGACATCTTAGGTATCGATATCAGCTATTTTCCGCAAACCTATTTTGATTTCGGGAAAATTGTGACGGGTGAAAAAAACTTCTTATTAAACACTGAGACGATTACGTTAGCTAAAGGGATTATTGTACTACTAATTGCAGCTGCAATCATCGAAGCAGTCCTATTTGTCCTCTCTCGTGTAGTCACCAAACGAAGGCTCTATCAGTCTCGATGAAATCATCTGATAAGGAATGAGCAAACTATGAGATGGAACTACCTCCTATTTGAAACAAAGATGTTGCTACACAATCGAAAGAATTGGCTACTCGGCATCGCAATTATCCTGTTTTTCCCGATTTACTTTTTGCAGTACAGTCAAACTGATATCGAAACGCTGCAAGACCAGAAAAACGTAGAGGCAGAGCAATTCCACTCAATCTTCAAAGCCTTCCCTGAGGAGATGCGAGCGACGAAAGAGGGGCAGGAGATTTACGATAATCTCACTGAGCAAGCCTCTCTCATCAATATGCAACGATTCTACCTTTGGGATGAAGAAGAAAACGACTCCTACATTGCGGATGGGCTTCGGCTTAATGAACTCCGGCTCGAATTACACGAAGCTGGAAACAAAGGAATTCATCCAAACTACATTTTCTCAAAAGAAGAGATCCATAAAGAAGTGGCTTTGCTGAACTATTATAAGAAGCACAATGTCTCCATCGTTCCCGATCCGTTTGTAGCAAGCAATTACATACCTGCTGCGCTCGATACAATCAGCGGGTTACCATTCAGTCTCCTTGTCCTGTTAATCGGCACCAGTATGCTATTACATGATCAGCAGAATCGCACCGTCATGAACGGACTGCCTGTTTCATTTTTGCAGAAAATTTTCAGTAAAGTGGGAATTCACCTAGGTCAAATTTTCGTTTTCCTCGCTGCAGGGATTGGAATTGGTAGTGTGTATGTAGCATTGAAAACTGGTTGGGGCAGCTTTACTTCACCAGTCCTCCTCTATTCTGGCGGTAATTTTTCTGCAGTGTCGACTGTCCACTATGTACTTTTACAGCTTCTAGCGTTTCTGCTCATCAGTTTTACGTTATTAGTTGCTTCTATTTTAGTAAGCGGCCTAACCAAAAATATGTACGCAACGGTTTTATCCATCGTTTTCCTACTGCTGCTGCCCACCCTTCTTCTTTCAGCAGGAATCGATGCGAGCTGGCTACGTCCTCTTGCTATGTTCGATATCGGTGCTGTTCTAAGCGGAGAGACTGCGATGAGGTACGATAGCGCATCTACGGACTATCTGCGCGCACTCTCATGGTTTGCTGGGTTATCACTCGTAATGATGGCCGTGCTATACATGAAGACAAAACTACAGTACGCCCCATATCCATCAGCACCCGGTAAGCAGAACTAAAACAGGAGGGATAACCTTGCTAAAACTATCAGATCTATCAATTTCCTATCAGGATAAAATCATACTGGATCACTTGAATTTCACCGCTGAAAAGGGAGAGATCATCGGAGTTGCAGCACCGAACGGAACAGGAAAGACGACACTATTCAATATTATCGCGAATTATACGAAACCTGATTCCGGACGGGTGCTTATTGACGGGAAATATACGTATCGGAATGAAAAGGAAGAGGTCCTGATCCATAAACTATTGACCACATTTCCTGAACAGAAGGATTTGTTTGATGAACTTTCTGGCACCGCTCACTTGAATCTGTATGCATCGATGTGGAACGGCTCGTCAAAACATGTCCCCGCCATTATCGACAAACTTCAGATGACCCATTATGTGAAGAAGAAAACAAAAACGTATTCACTCGGAATGCGTCAGCGGCTCTGCTTTGCGATGATGATGGCAGCAGATACAACTGTGATGCTGATGGATGAGGTGATGAATGGGCTCGACGTTACGAACGTTGCACTGATTTCAGATTGTTTGTCGGAAATGAAACGTAAAGGCAAACTAATTTTCGTCGCATCGCATTTATTGGAAAATCTCGACCTTTATGCAGATCGGGTCATCTTCTTAAAAGAAGGTAAAATCGTCCATGAACAGCGTTTCACAGATGATCGCGACATCTATTTAAAGGTAGAGTTGAACCCAGTTGGTTATGATGAACTGAAGACGATGCTTGAACTTCCTGCTGCACACGTGTACATCGCAGAGCATTTACTCTGTATACCGCTGGACGGTCTAACCTTACCGGAACAAACGCGGTGGATTGAGCAGATACTTGGTCAGTTTGGACATAATCTGACGGTAGGGCCACTCGGGACGGTGGAGTATTATGAAAAATATTATTCGTAATGGCGGCGTGCTGGTGTTTGTAGGGCTGCTTTTGTCAGGTTGTCAGGCTAAACAAATTCCAACGACTGAGCCAACAGTTCGATATGAGCAGAACTTCGAGCTGACAGGTGATGAAAAAGATGAATTGATCAATCCTGTGAATCCTGCAATCTTTACGACTGTGGATCGCAGCAATCCGGGAGCTGAGGCTGTATCAGTTCCAGTTGTCCCTAAGACAGGGGCAGAATTGAAACTAAAGACTGGGCGTTATATGATTACGGGCTACCCTACTGGTAATATTTCTATTTTCGATTCCAAAGGAGAGCAAATTTTGCGGGAGATTGTTGGGGATTATGCAGGTGCTACAAGCCTGACAGTGTCTGTGGAAGAATCTTATACAGTGCGAGCGGATGGAGGGTATGATTCTATCAATATTTTCACCGCGCCCACATCCCCGAATACTGACCTGACTGCTGGCGTATGGGAAGTAGGGACAGATATTAAGGCAGGAACCTATACGATTTCCTTGGACCAAGGCTACGGTTATTTACAAATTCATGAGAAAGAAAAGGATCCCATTCTCTATGAGTTGATCGGCGGAACGATTGGTCGTACGGAAAGTACCGTGAAACTGAAAGAGGGTCAGTGGCTCCGTGTAACCGACACTTCGTTAATCACCTTCCGTCCCACAGATACTTAACAAAACAAATGGTCTGATTTGAATGAGTCATTGTATGTATAGAACCGTGGTTGCCTTTCACTTAGGCATTCACGGTTTTTGAATGTAGTTATTTAATGACGACTTATTATCTTATTTAAAAATAATATTGCTTATTCTCTGTCTATTTGATACGTTGGACAAACAGGATTGTTGGAAGGTGATTCACTGTTTGGAATTCATTGGGGGATGAGTTTCAAAGAAATCCAACTAATTCGAACGAATCCGTAAAGGGGATGGGGAATTGACAATCGAGTTGAAAGAATCGGAGTTGCGCAGAGAACCTGATCTGCCACGTACGAATGATGGGAAGTTAGATTATGAACGAATCATTGAAACTCCTGAGTTTAAGCTTCTGGTCAAAAAGAAGAATCGCTTTTTGACACCCTATGTTATTGCATTCTTTGCGATTTATCTCTTGCTGCCTATTTTGACAGGATACACATCCATTTTAGAAACGCGGGCCATTGGCTGGATGACATGGACATGGGTGTATGCGTTCGGATTGTTTGTGATGGTATGGGTGTTTACTCAGATCTATGTAAAAAAAGCACGTGACTTCGATAAAGATGTTGACCAGATTATCAAAAAACACGTTAGAGACTAAGGGGGATTCCGTTTATGAGCTTCATTTCCATCGCAATCTTTTTTGCTGTAATTTTATTGACACTCTATATTACGTACTGGGCTGCGAAACAAACGCAGACTGCCAGTGATTTTTATACCGCAGGTGGTTCACTGACTGGCTGGCAAAACGGTATGGCCATTGCAGGCGACTATTTGTCTGCTGCTTCATTCCTTGGAATTGCCGGTGCGATTTCATTGAATGGATTTGATGGGTTTTACTACAGTGTCGGATTCCTCACAGCATACCTTGTTGTGTTGTTCTTAATTGCCGAGCCTCTTCGAAATCTCGGCAAATATACTATGGCCGATATGATCGGTTCACGGTTTGGCGCAAAGAAAGTACGAGGGGCTGCAGCGCTGAATACGATCACAATTGTACTCTTTTACATGCTCGCTCAACTCGTCGGTGCAGGCGCGCTGATCAAGTTATTGTTTGGAATTGACTATTGGATCTCTGTTATGATCGTAGGAATTATGATGCTCATTTACGTGCTGTTCGGCGGGATGACAGCTACTAGCTGGGTTCAGATCGTTAAAGCAATCTTACTCATGATTGGAACAATCGTGATTTCTTTCCTTGTGCTGATGAAATTCAACTTTAACTTTGTTGGTATGTTCGATGTTATGCGGACTGCGACCGACCACGGCGAGTCCTTCCTGCATTCAGGGGTTGTTTATAAAGATCCGATTGGTTTAATTTCCGTGTTGCTTGCTCTGGTCTTAGGAACTGCAGGGCTTCCTCACATTTTGATGCGCTTCTTTACGGTAAAAGATGCAAAGACTGCGCGTTCGTCAGTTGTCTATGCAGTATGGATTATCGGGATTTTCTACGTATTGACGATTTTCCTCGGATTTGGTGCTGCGAAGTTCGTAGGGTCGAAGGCAATCATTGCAGAGAACGCAGCAGGTAACATGGCTGCACCGATGCTAGCAGGCGTACTAGGTGGCGATGCATTGGAGTCATTCGTCGCAGCGGTTGCGTTTGCAACGATTCTTGCTGTAGTCGCAGGGCTCGTGTTATCGGGTGCTTCTGCCATAGCCCATGACCTTTATGCTGAAATTATCATGAAAGGCAAAGTAACCGAGAAGCAGCAAGTGAAAGCGGCTCGTATCGCAGCAATCAGTGTTGGTATTGTCTCTATCTTACTGGCACTTGGTTCTGAAAAACTGAATGTAGCGTTCCTTGTGTCCCTTGCATTCTGTATTGCAGCATCCGCAAACGTACCTACGATCTTGTTAACAATCTACTGGCGCAAGTTCAATACGACAGGTGCAGTTGCATCCATGCTGACGGGGTTGATCACAGCACTCGTACTAGTTGCGGTCAGTCCTAACGTCATTAATCCAGTTCCAGGAGCTGCATTCTTCGTGGGAGATCCACTCTTCCCATTCGTGAATCCGGCGATCATCTCGATTCCAGCTGGATTCCTAGCAGCTATCATCGGGACATATGTTGGTGCGAAACGTCATGAAGAAGCTGAAGTTTCGTATGCAGAGGTCCGTTTCAAAGCGGAAACTGGTTATCGTGGGTTGTGAAGAAAAAGCGTATTTGAATTCATAGTTGAAGACCAGCGAGTTTGTCACTAACTAGTGGCAGATTCGCTGTTTTTTTAATTTAAGGAATCGGGTAGCTCATGGGATGGAGCGCTTCGTCAATTTCAAGCATGTGCTCATCTATTCGCACTGAAAAACCGCCCCTACAATTAGGAGCGGCTAGATTAAATCACTTATCGTTTCTCTGTACGTTCCACAAGAAACGTCATTAAAACGAATAGCGCAAATGCGAGCAACAGAATCGTTCCACCTACAATATAAAAGACAAGCGAAAACGTTTCATTAATATTAAAGGGTTGAATGAACTGGAGCCACATACCCGTAGTCAATCCAATTGATCCAATAATCGCTGTCCAACCGTGAACTGCCACGAGTTTTGTTGCACGGACGCGGTAAATTTTATAAAACACGCCCCATGAAAAGATGGATAACCAGCCTACGAGTAAAATGTGTGCGTGTATCGGTTTGAACGCATATGACCCTGAACCCGCCATATGTGAACCAAGCACTGTGCCTACCAAGCCAAATATCGCCGCAATTCGGATTAAACGTATACTCCATTTTTCCTGCATGTCGAATTCCTCCTGTATCGTTCTGATTATCTTAATCATACAATCTCAACATGAACGCAACATGTACAAGACATTACAATTTCGGTAAGGTCACGATGAAGACTGTCCCCTTCCCCTTTTCACTTGTTACGGTAATCGTCCCATTATGCAACTCTGTCACTTGCTGGACAATCGACAATCCCAGCCCCGTTCCTTCTGCTGCAATTGTACGCGAATCGTCTTCCCGATAAAACCGATTAAAAATGTGAGCCAGATTTTCTTCCGCTATGCCAATCCCTGAATCACCAATTTGTACAGTTACGGAGTGTTCTGTAGATACTAAAGAAACTTCGATTGTTCCATAATCCGGCGTATACTTCAGCGCATTGGACAATAAGTTCTCCCATACTTTTTCAAGGAACGCAGGATCTCCAGTTAGCTCTGAATCCTCAATCTCCATAGAAAGTGAGATTTGTTTTTCTTCAAGAAGCCAACGATATTTGCGGACTGTGTCTCTCAACTGCTCACTCACATCATACGTAACAGGCTTCAAGGGACTCATCATCTGATCGAGTGATGTTAATAATAACAATTGTTTTGTCAAAGAAGATAATCGATCCGTCTCAGCCTGAATGACCTTCGCATACCCCGCACGCTCTTCGTTAGGCAGGGTCTCATCCATTAACAGCCCTGCATATCCTTTAATGTTTAATAGCGGTGATTGGAAGTCGTGAGATACATCACTTATGAACTTCTTGCGGATCAAGTCATTCTCTTTAAGACGCTTAGTCATTTTCTGAAAGCTTTCAGCCAACTGTCCAATTTCGTCTTGCTGATGAATTGGTAAGATGCCACTGAATTCTTCTTTCCCGACCTTTTTCGTTGCAAGCGTCAGCTGGGTGATTGGATGAATCAACCGCTTCGCTACTATTAACATCGCAAGTAGGCTCGCTATGGCCATCACAATGACCATACCACCCAGTAAGTAATGGACTTCTGTAAAGAGCAACTTGATGTCTGGACGTAAAAACAGGGCATACTCTTTACCCCTATATGTAAATGGGACGCCGACTGTATTCGCGGTTTCATCCGAAAAGAAGCCCGTAACGAATGTTTCTGTGGGGAAATTTTTCATGCCGTGATAGTCTCCGCCATTAAGGACGGACTTCACATCTTTTTCTTTTAAGTTATCCAGTCGGAATGATTGACCGTAACGTCGACCTTCTAAATCGTCACTTACAAGCAATAGTTTATATCCTGCTGACGCTTGCGTTTTCAAGTAAAGATCCAATTCTTCCGGCGTTGTTTCTTCAATGTAGTTTGCAAGTTGACGAACGATATTCATATTTTTATCATCATTCGAATCTTTTAAATTCCGATGATAATACGTATTAACCGCCAGAAACGCTGTAAGTCCACTGAACACCATGATTCCTGCCGTATACAGCAGAAACTTTCCATAGAGTGATTTCATATCGCACTCGTGTCCAGCTTATAGCCGACCCCACGAACCGTCACGATACTCACTTGCTCTGGCAATCCTTCCAGCTTGTCCCTCAAACGCTTAATATGAACGTTCAGCGTCTGCTCGTCACCTTCGTAATCGAATCCCCACACCCGATCCAACAATACCTCCCGAGTAAATACCTGATTCGGGCGTGATGCAAGGACAGACAACAGCTCAAACTCCTTCAAAGGCAGGAGCAATACTTTTTTTCCAATAGACACTTCATACGTTTGACGATTAATAGACAACGGTCCGGCTTGGATAAAGACATCCACCGCTTTATCATAACGTCGTAGGATGGCACGAATTCGAAACAGCAATTCTTTCGGCTCAAATGGCTTCACAAGATAGTCATCCGATCCCGCTAGAAATCCCTTTTCCTTATCCTCTAGTTCCCCTTTTGCAGTAAGAAGGAGAACAGGAATATCCCAATCCGATCGCAGTTTCCTCGTGAGCGTATAACCGTCCATCTCCGGCATCATGACATCGACTACCGCAAGATCCGGTACCTCTTGTTCCATAAGTTCAAGTGCTTCCCTTCCGTTTTTCGCTTTCATCACTGTATAGCTGGCTGCGGATAATGTAATTCGTACCAGCTCTAAAATATTTGGGTCATCATCTACCACCAGAATCGTTAGCATCTATCCCACTTCCTTCTTTTTTGACTTACTCCATTCTGCATTCAACAGCCCTGAAATTAAGATGATAACGGCGGTCATATAAAACCAAATCACAAGCATAATGATACCAGCTAACTGACCATATAACCGTGTGTAATCCACGGCTGTCACCCATCCACCAAACAAATAAGAAAACAGTTGCCACCCAATGGTCGAGAGTAACGCACCTGGAATGGCCTGTCGAAACAATACTTTCCCGCTTGGAACAATTTTATAGAAGAGTAGGAAAAAGGCAAACAAAAACAACGTGCCTAGCCCCCATTTTATTTTTGGCCACAAAAATAGCCATCCTTGCCAATCATCGATTCGATCATAATAAGCAATTACTTGATGAAGAATATTTTCAATAAAAGGAAGTACTATCGAGAGTGGTACAACGAACATGAACAATAATGTAACGCCAAGATCACGAATTAACGATAACCAATATCCTCTTCTACGTATATACCCATTCGCTAAGTCAAGTGAACGCGCTAAAGATTGTACCGTGACAGACGATAACCAGAAAGCCCCTGCTAAACTGAAATATAGCCATTTGCCCTTACCATTTCGTAAGACTTCACGGACATTGTCTTCAATTAGTTGAAATGACTGCTCGGGAATGAACGGACGTAAAAATCGAAACAAAATCTCTTCATTAACAGGAAACAAATTCAATAACGAGATGACGAAAATAAAAAATGGCAACATCGATAACAACAAGTAATAAGCAGTTTGAGCAGCCTGATCAAAGAATCGTTCTTTTACAAATCGTCGTAGTACACGCAATCCTGTATTCATTCACAGACTCCTTTTTCATATAGTATATGCCCGGACATTCCTTTTTCTATCATCATATACTACAAGTGGATAATAAAAAAGCGAGTCAAGGAATAAATTCCTTGACTCGCTTTACAAATTGCCCGGCAACGTCCTACTCTCACAGGGGGAAGCCCCCTACTACCATCGGCGCTGAAGAACTTAACTTCCGTGTTCGGTATG
>NZ_JBPFDS010000023.1:0-38628 GCF_059415065.1 Sporosarcina sp. SAFN-010
CGGCTGAAGGGATCGGTCTTGAAAACCGACAGGGGTGTCAAAACCCGCGGGGGTTCGAATCCCTCTACCTCCTCCATTTTTACTTCTTATGTTACTTGAATATTATTATCGCGGGGTGGAGCAGTGGTAGCTCGTCGGGCTCATAACCCGAAGGTCACAGGTTCAAATCCTGTCCCCGCAACCAAATGGTCCCGTGGTGTAGTGGTTAACATGCCTGCCTGTCACGCAGGAGATCGCCGGTTCGACCCCGGTCGGGACCGCCATTTCTTTTAATACATAGTCTATTAACACTATGTGGCTCAGTAGCTCAGTCGGTAGAGCAAAGGACTGAAAATCCTTGTGTCGGCGGTTCGATTCCGTCCTGAGCCACCATTTATGCGGGTGTAGTTTAGTGGTAAAACCTCAGCCTTCCAAGCTGATGATGAGGGTTCGATTCCCTTCACCCGCTCCATATTGGGCCTATAGCTCAGCTGGTTAGAGCGCACGCCTGATAAGCGTGAGGTCGGTGGTTCGAGTCCACTTAGGCCCACTATTCCGCAGTAGCTCAGTGGTAGAGCAATCGGCTGTTAACCGATCGGTCGTAGGTTCGAGTCCTACCTGCGGAGCCATATTACGGGGAAGTACTCAAGTGGCTCAAGAGGCGCCCCTGCTAAGGGTGTAGATCGCGAAAGCGGTGCGAGGGTTCGAATCCCTCCTTCTCCGCCATATTTGTTTGGCCCCTTGGTCAAGCGGTTAAGACACCGCCCTTTCACGGCGGTAACACGGGTTCGAATCCCGTAGGGGTCATACTTAAAAGTTCCTAGTTGCGATATCGCAACTAGGAACTTTTTTATTTATCGTTATCGGTATAACTGTCTTTACTGCGATATGGAATGTCGCCTAGTTCTGATTCCAGTCCTTCTTCATCCAATTCCTCTTCGTATGCTAATGTTGTATTTCCGCGAATTATACCTGAAGGTTCGCCCTCTAAGTTACTCGTTGCGATCACATCAATATCTTCTGTACTTCCGTCTTCAATTGCTGTGTCGTATAACGATTCGTAGTCATCATGGTCTCCAGTAAAGTCAGAAGGGGTTTCTGAAGTTCCCGATTTTGCAATTTCTTCAAAACTGTCGATGGGATCCTTATATGCACCTTCATCTCTATCCGCAAATGTATTTGGATTAGCCATCTTCAACAAATCGTCTTCTACCGGTCGGTCTTCAGGAACTTCCTGAACAGCGTCGTCGACACAAAACGTAGTGTAGGGGACTGCCTCTAACCGTTCGTAAGGGATTTCTTTACCGCATTTTTCACATACTCCGTATGAGCCATCTTTCATATTTTCCAATGCATGCTGGACCTTTTCAAGCTCTTCACTAGCGTGCACATTCAATGCTCTGTCCTTTTCGCGATCATATAACTCCGTTCCCATGTCTGCGGGGTGGTTATCGTAAGTGGACAGCTCGCCGATTTCTTCTTGTGGACTTTCTTCTACATCGGTTCTTTCTTCAGTAATGGTTAGCTGATCCTGTAGACGGAGTAGCTCTTTTTTCAATGTAGTCGTTTGTTCTTTTGTTAACATTACGTTCACGTCCTTTATGGATTTACGTTCTAGTATGATTCAGAACAGCAAAATTACTAGTACTTCAGCTGTTAATTAAATGATTTCCTTTTTCGCGGAATTGTTAAACCTCTTAAGTACCATTTGACGTTATATTCGATTTGCGTCATAAATAAAGAGGCTAATACAGAAATCAGTTTTTACTGACTCTGTATAGCCTCATGTACCATGTCATTATTTAGTTGTGAGATGCTCAATTAGTAACCCGATTGCTAGTAACAGACAAAAGAATGTGTTTGTTTGAGCGGTGTATTTCATAGCGGGCATCACCTGTAATGGGAGCTCGAAATTTTTAAAGATTTTAATTGCACTAATTGGTTTTTTTACACAAAGAATGACAAGGAGACTCCAAGGTGTCAATCCACCAAAAAGAACTAATGCAATAATCCATGCGAAAGCGATGATAAAGAATCCGCTTTGAATGCGAATTGCAGTTGGTCGTCCAAACAAAATAGCTAGTGTTTTTCTGCCCCCTATTTTATCTCCTTCCAAATCACGGATGTTGTTTGCCATCATGATTGCAGCTACGAGCAATACACTTGGAATGGACAGTAGAACAGCACGTTCTGATACGGTACCTGTCTGGATGTAGAACGCAATCAGGACTAACAGCATTCCCATGACGACTCCAGAGAATAGTTCTCCAAGCGGAGTGTATGCTATTGGATAAGGTCCTCCTGTGTAGAAGTAGCCGATAGCCATTGAGATTAAACCAACTACTGCAATCCACCAAGATGACTGCATACAGATATAAATACCTAAAAGAATCGAAACGCCATATAGGAGCAGTGCCAAATTTAGAATCGTCTTAGGATTTACTTTGTTACGTACGATTGTTCCGCCAATGCCGACGGAATCTTCCGTATCGAGTCCACGTATAAAATCGTAATACTCGTTAAACATATTGGTCGCCATTTGAATGAAAACACTTGCGAGCAACATGGCAGCGAATAATAGGAAGTCTAGTTGTCCGAATGGCAACGCAAGCATCGTGCCAAGGAACACAGGAGCAAAAGCTGCGGTCAATGTATGTGGACGAGTTAGCTGCCACCACATTCTCCAACCAGTTTCAATTTTAATAGTATCTTGCATTTCGTTCTCTCCTTCGTTTAAACATGCAAGTCTTATTGTACTCTATTCGGCACAAATACGGAATCCTTCAGGTTCTTAAAAATGCGTAGTAGCCCGATTTCCGCTATAATGGAAGTAGAATTGGCACCATGAGTTTGCCACATGAGGAGAGAATACTATGAATCGGAAGTTTACGGACTTGCCTAGCCGAGAAAAAACGGCAGCTATGCCGCATGTCCGCTTCTTTACAGAAACTATTGAGGCGGGCGGAATATCACCGCTGTCTTTTTTTGAGGCAGGGGCGTTCATCCATGATTCTCATCGTTTTTATTGGGAAAATGCATCTAAAACGATGACGCTTGTTGGAATTGGACATGCGTTGACGATAACTGATGAACCTGGAACCGATCGCTTTGATACGATTGAATCCAAATGGAAACACTATTGTGACGCACTTATTAAAGAAGACAAAGATATGGATCCAGTGTTGTTCGGTGGATTTTCTTTTGAGGAAAAACGCTCATCCACTCCTTCAGAGTGGGAAAATTTCCCGGATGCTCTTTTTGCTGTGCCTACATTCCAGTTGAAGATAGAAAATGGAAAAACTCTTGTTGCAATAAATTTAATCTCTGAGGAAACTGAAACAGTTCTCCAATTTGAAGCACTTCGCAAGCAACGTGACCAACTTATCCATATGGCACAAGTACAGGAATCTGTATCAACCGAAAAGCCGTTGCTGTTATCGATGAAGGAGCTTAGTAAAGGGCATTATCTGAAAGCCGTTCAACGGATTACAGAGAAGATTCAAATGGGTGAAGCTGAAAAAGTAGTCATCGCACGGAAATTAGCTCTGCAATTTGAGCAACCGATTCCACCAGTAGCTGCACTTCAATCTGTCGCTAACGAGCAACGGGACAGTTACAATTTCGGACTTGAGAATGGCTCGCAATTCTTTTTCGGTGCCACTCCTGAGCGATTGATCGAAATAAAAGACGGACAAGCTTTTTCTGCATGCGTTGCTGGATCTATCAAGCGGGGGAGCAGTGCGGACGAGGATCAGCAGTTAGGTAATGAACTACTCGGAGACAAAAAGAATAGAGAAGAACACCAATACGTGGTCGATATGATTACTGGCGTATTCGACTTGCTTTGCGCTTCCTATACAGCCGCATCTCGACCTAAGTTGATGAAAGTACGAGATATCCAACATTTGCATACGCCGGTTCAAGGACGATTGGGAGCTGAAAGTAGTATCTTCCAATTCGTAAAAGCACTTCATCCCACACCTGCGCTTGGGGGCTTCCCAACACCCATTGCTAGGGAACTGATTCGTCAGGAAGAAAATCTCGATCGAGGGTATTATGCCGCTCCAGTAGGCTGGACAGATGTATCTGGAAACGGTGAATTTGCGGTAGCGATACGTTCAGCATTGCTGGAACAGAAGAACGCATGGTTATATGCCGGTGGAGGAATTGTAGCAGACTCAGATCCCACTCAGGAATATGAAGAGACATGGGTGAAATTCAGACCGATGTTACGTGCACTTGGAGGTTCGCTAAATGGATAATCGTAAAACGTTAACGAATCATGTGAGAAGAATGGCAGAAAGTCTTGTCAGAATGGGAGTCGCGCATGCAGTGATTAGTCCGGGATCGCGTTCCACTCCACTTGCTTATGCACTAGCTTCCACAGAACAGGTAGATGTCCATTTGCACGTAGACGAACGTTCTGCTGGATTTTTCGCTCTTGGGTTAGCGAAGGCGACACAATTACCGGTTGTCCTGTTATGTACATCAGGCACAGCTGCGTCTAACTATCATCCAGCAGTAACAGAAGCGTTTTATGCTCGGGTTCCATTGATTGTAATCACAGCGGATCGACCACACGAATTACGTGATGTCGGTGCGCCACAAGCTATCCGTCAAATGGGGATGTTTGATCCTCACGTTAAATATGACGTGGATCTACCGATACCTGAAGATTCGGCTGCTGTCGATGACTTTTTAGAACGACAAATTGCTCGTGCTATAGGTATGGCGGTCACTGAACCTAAAGGACCGGTACATCTCAATGCCCCATTCCGGGAGCCGTTGTTGATCGATTTCGATCAAGAACTACCGACAGTTACGTTTATGGAGCGGATTTCTAGTCACACGAGCCTGACAACAGAGCAGAAGAATCAGGTGA
The DNA here is from genome assembly GCF_059415065.1 of Sporosarcina sp. SAFN-010. Taxonomy (NCBI): domain Bacteria; kingdom Bacillati; phylum Bacillota; class Bacilli; order Caryophanales; family Caryophanaceae; genus Sporosarcina; species Sporosarcina sp. SAFN-010. Next base: position 4,862 of record NZ_JBPFDS010000023.1, read on the forward strand.
GTGATCTAATCGATTCCGCAGCACGTGGAGTTCTTGTGATTGGTGAATGTCTTCCAGGGTTTTATAAAAACCAGGTGTGGGAATTCGCAAAGAGAATGAATTGGCCTGTAATTTGCGATCCATTATCCAATTTGCGGTCTGAAGTTCCAGAGGATTGTAGTCATTTATGCATTGACTCCTATGATGCATTGCTGAAAAACGAATCCTTTGCAGCTCAAGCAGAGCCAGATGCGGTCATTCGTATTGGACCTCAACCTGTTTCTAAACCGTTAACGTTATTTTTGAAGAAGGTGCGACCACAAACATTTATAGTCGTGGACGAATCCCCAATCTTCCGTGATCCGCTCGGTATTGCCACACACCATTTGCAAGTGAATGCTATAGAAATACTGTCAGTTAGAGCTACCCCTCATCAGGAGGCATCTTATACTGAGATATGGAGTAAAGCAAACGAACTCGCTGCAGAAATGACCGAAAGTTATCGGAGTGAGGAAGTTCATGAAGGTGACTATGTTCGCACGTTACTAGCATCTTTACCGGATGGAAGTGACCTGATTAGTGGGAGTAGTATGCCGATCCGTGATTTGGACACGTATTTCCGCAAGACAGATCGGGATATCGCGATTTTCTCGAATCGCGGAGCTAACGGGATTGATGGGGTCGTTTCGACGGCTCTCGGTATTCAAACAGCCCGGAAGAGACCGGCTTGGCTTCTAATTGGTGATTTGTCGTTCATGCATGATGTGAATGGGTTGCTAATCTCTCGCATGCAGACGATGGATTTAACTATTATTGTGAGCAACAATGATGGCGGAGGTATTTTCTCTTACTTACCTCAAGCGTCGATTCCGAATCATTTTGAACAGCTCTTTGGCACACCAACCGGTTTGTCATTTGCCCCGCTTGCAGAGATGTACGGCATTCAATATGACTCGGTTTCATCGGTAGAACAGCTAGAAGGTCAATTAGCGGAAGAGAAGACAGCTCCACTGCGGATCATCGAGATGATTTCAGTTCGGGAACAAAATGTTCAGGCACACCGTGAATTATGGAGTGAGATAGGAGAGGAGCTCGAACGTAATGGGTTCTGATCGGATCACAGTCAATGGGCATTCAATGCATGTGCAACGTAATGGTGATCCTTCTCTTCCAGTTGTAGTATTCCTTCATGGCTTTACGGGAAGTATAGCTACGTGGAGTACAATCAGTTCACTTCTTGAAGGGAAGGTCCACACTATTGCAATCGATTTATGGGGGCACGGGCGTTCAGACAAACCTGAGAACAGTTCCTATTATTCAATGGAGAAACAGACGGCAGATCTAGAGCAATTGTTCAACCAATTGGAGCTAACAACGTTCACATTAGTCGGTTATTCCATGGGCGGTCGAACTGCGCTAGGGTACGCGACATCTTTCCCTAAGCGAATTCAACGACTAGTCCTGGAAAGTGCTTCGCCCGGCCTTAAAACGGAAGCAGAGCGTTCTGAAAGAAAGCAACGGGATGCCAAATTAGCGAATCGACTTTTACACGAACCTTTCGTGGATTTCGTGGATTTCTGGGAGAACCTAGCTCTATTCGACTCTCAGAAGTCAATGTCAGAAGAACAAAAAGAAGAAGTGCGCAATGAGCGGCTGAGTCAAGACCCGCAAGGCTTAGCAAACAGCCTGATTGGTATCGGGACAGGCAGTCAGCCATCATACTGGGAAGTACTTTCTAAGCAGATGTATCCCGTGATTCTAGTTACAGGATCCCTCGATATAAAGTTTGAAACGATTGCTTTGGAGATGAAGAACTTACTGCCAAACGTCCAACATTTCACGGTAGAAAATGCAGGCCATGCAATCCACGTGGAAAAACCTGAAGAATTTGCTACAATAATAGATGAGATTGTAAATCAAAAATGATTTCTAGGAGGACAACCATGACACGACAATGGGAAACACTTCATACATACGAAGATATTAAGTATGAAAAGTACAATGGCATTGCGAAAGTGACGATCAACCGTCCAGAAGTACGAAATGCATTCCGTCCAAAAACGGTAATGGAAATGATTGATGCTTTTTCTCGTGCACGTGACGACGAAAGTATCGGAGTCATCGTTTTAACAGGAGAAGGCGAAAAAGCATTCTGTTCTGGTGGAGACCAGAAAGTACGCGGCCACGGCGGATACGTTGGTGACGACGAGATTCCACGTTTGAACGTCCTTGACCTACAGCGTTTGATCCGTGTTATTCCAAAGCCAGTTGTTGCTATGGTAGCGGGCTACGCAATTGGCGGAGGCCACGTACTTCATGTCGTATGTGACTTAACGATTGCTGCAGACAATGCAATCTTTGGCCAAACAGGACCTAAAGTAGGTTCGTTCGATGCTGGATACGGGTCAGGTTACCTCGCACGTATTATCGGACACAAGAAAGCGCGTGAAATTTGGTACTTGTGCCGCCAATACAGTGCACAAGATGCGTTGGATATGGGATTAGTCAACACAGTTGTTCCTTATGAGCAACTTGAAGATGAAACCGTTCAATGGTGTGAAGAAATGCTCTCTATGAGTCCAACTGCACTTCGTTTCTTGAAAGCAGCGATGAATGCGGATACAGATGGATTAGCAGGACTTCAGCAATTGGCTGGCGACGCTACATTGTTGTACTACACATCAGACGAAGCGAAAGAAGGCCGCGATGCGTTCAAAGAAAAGCGTAAGCCGGACTTCGGTCAATTCCCACGATTCCCTTAATGAACACAAAACGAAAAGACTGCCTATTGGGCAGTTTTTTCTTTATGGAAAGGAGGTAAAACAATGATTCCCAATTGGTTATTAAAACGCGCAGCATTAACGCCTCATACCCCTGCATTGACCTTTCAAGGTCGAACATGGTCTTATCTTAATCTGAAAGAAGAGGCATTGGACCGAGCGGGGAAACTACGTTCACTTGGACTTGAACGAGGGAGCCGTATTGCCTTACTTGGAGGAACGTCTGCCGAGATGGCACTGTTAATCCATGGCTGTCTGCTTGCAGGGGTAGAAATGGTGATGCTGAATGCAAGATTGACAAAAGAAGAAATCGAGTACCAGTTGGAAGATTCACAATCGAATTTGCTCATCTGTGAAGAAGCATTCCGTAAAAAAGCAGAGCAGCAGGTTTGCCGGAGTATTGTTTATGATGACTTTCTTCAGTTGGATTCGAAATCTTTGCAACTGGAGCAAGTGTGGGAAGAAGATCGGACGCTAACGATTATGTACACATCGGGAACGACAGGATTTCCGAAAGGGGTTCGTCAAACTGCACAAAATCATACATCGAGTGCGCTATCTGCTGTTTTGAACAGCGGCCTACATGATGGAGATGCATGGCTCCACATGATGCCTCTATTTCATATTAGTGGTTTCTCTATTTTAGCGAGAGCCGTTTTGTATGGCTCCGAAGTGAGGTTGTTTGACAAATTTGATGCTGCAGTAGCGGCTGATGAAATCAGTAACGGACGTGTGTCAGGAATGTCTGTTGTGGCGGTCACACTCGAACGATTACTAACAGTTATTGAAAACGAAAAGTTGTCTGTCCATCCAAAATTCCGCACACTTCTTGCCGGTGGCGGTCCCGTTCCTGTTAGCTATTTAAAGCGTGCAGAACAATGTGGGCTCCCTGTATTACAAACGTACGGTATGACAGAAACTAGCTCACAGACAGCGACGCTTTCGGCTGAAGATGCATTACGAAAGCCAGGGTCAGCAGGAAAACCGTTATTTTTCACAGATATCCAAATTGACGGAGAAAAAGAGCCATTTGTTAAAGGGGAAATTCTCATTAAGGGGCCACACGTCACTAAAGGATATATAGGAAAGAATACTGGCACTCAAGCATTGAAAAATGGCTGGCTGCATTCCGGGGATATCGGGTATTTCGATGAAGAAGGCTTTTTATTTGTCTCTGATCGACGTTCTGACCTGATCATCTCTGGTGGGGAAAACATCTATCCTGCGGAGATAGAGTCAGTGCTTGTGGAGCATCCAGAAGTGGTAGAGGCAGGCGTATGTGCAATGCCAAGCGACGAATGGGGATCAGTTCCCGCAGCGTTTATCATTTTGCGATCACCGGTTACAGTTGGAGGCCTACGCGAGTTTTGTCAAACTAGACTAGCGTCTTATAAAGTTCCGAAATCCTTTCAATTTGTCGATGAATTACCTCGAAACGCATCGAACAAATTAATGAGGAAGGAACTTCGCGAAAGGTTTACTATGGATAATTAAAAACAAAAAAAGGCTAGGGGAGGAAGGAGAAAATATTTCCCTTCCAACCTCTAGCTTTTTAATTAAGTGCTTCAGACAACACTTGAATATTGCGTTTCATCAATGAGAAATAATCCTCTTTGTTGGCAATATCCTCTTTCGTCAGGACAGACAAGTTATGAAGAATGGCGGAGTCTGCTCCAATTTCATTTTGGACGACTTTAGTCAGTTTAGAGCTCACGTTTTGTTCAAAGAGAATTGTTTTCACATGAGCTTCTTTTGCTTCTTCCACAATGTGGGCGAGTTCCTTTTGGGATGGCTCGTTTTGTGTGTTGAGACCAGCAATGGAAATCTGCTCTAATCCGTATTCATTAGCTAGATAGCCGAAAGCAGCATGTGAAACAAAAAAATTTTTTGAAGCTGCCTGATTTACCATTGTTGCAAATTCTTTATCCAACGATCCTAAATCGCTTTTCAACGCTTCAAAGTTCTTTTCATACAGTTCTTTGTTCTCTGGAGCTTGCTCTGTAAGTCCATCTCGAACAGCTTTAGCTAAGTCCATGCTAAGAACAGGGGAAATCCATACGTGGGGATCGGTGTTGCCTTCTGAATGCTCTTCCCCCTCATGTTCATGCCCATGTTCCTCTTCATCCGAATCATGATGATGACCTTCCATTAGCTTTGACTGATCGATATGTTCGCCTGTCGGAAGTAACTTAACGTGTTGATTTTTTAATGTTTTTTCTGCATTTTCTACAAAACCTTCAAGTCCAAGCCCCACATAGAAAAACAAATCTGAATCTGCCAGTTTCATCATTTCTTTTTGGGTCGGATCGAATGAATGCTCATCGGTTCCTGCTGGGTAGATCGATTTTACAGAAACTGTGTCACCACCAATTCGTTCCGTAAAATATTGTAGTGGATAAACTGTTGTATACACCTCGAGTTTTCCATCGTCTGCTTTACTTCCATTCGAATCATCCTTTTTCCCACAAGCCCCAAGTACGAGCGTGAGAAGAAGAAGTCCTATTAGTATCCGGTTTCGTGTCATCTGCCTAAATCCTCCAATACGTAATCATTACGATTTAAAAAGTGCTTCTTCATCATACTAAATGGAGAAGCACTTGACAACTAAAAGAGTTATTAGACTTTTTCTTTCTTGGCAGGAACAGGGTCAAATCCGCCTTTATGAAAAGGATGGCACTTTGAAATCCGGACAATTGTCAGCCACATTCCCTTAACGACACCATGAGTTTCCACGGCTTCGACTCCATAATGCGAGCAGGTAGGATAGAATCTGCAAGAGGGTGGCGTAAGTGGCGAAATCATTTTTTGATAAAAGCGAATGAGTAACAAAACAAGCTTTTTCATGTAAACCGCTCCTAAAGTATTGTACGTTTAGTTTAAACCGTTCGGTGGTAAAATAACAGAGAGAAGTATTAGACAAAATTCATAGAAAAGAGGTCGTTTCATTATGTCAACAGAATTAATCAAAGAATTGAACACACAAGTATCCACTTGGTCAGTCATGTATACAAAATTACATAACTACCACTGGTATGTAAAAGGAAAGCAATTCTTCACACTGCACGCTAAATTTGAAGAACTATACGACGAAGCTACGCAACATATGGATGATATCGCAGAACGCGTTCTAACTCTTGGAGGAAAACCGACTGCTACAATGAAAGAACATTTATCAGTGTCAGTTGTAAAAGAAGCGGATGGCAGTGAAAAAGCTGAGCAAATGGTGTCAACAATCGTAAATGATTTTGACTCGATTATGAAATCATTAAAAACGGGCATGAAATTAGCTGGAGATGCTGGCGACTTCATGACTGAGGATTTGTTAAATGCAATTTATCAAGGGATTGAAAAGCATCAATGGATGTTGAATGCATTTCTTGGTGAAGATAACAATTAAGAAAAATTCCTTCATGACTATCTAGTCTGACCGATAAATAGGGAGAGAGGAGCTGATTATTTTGGATATTTCATCCATCATGTCTAGCCAGTTGCGGAGTCTTCAATCGACTGTAAAATTATCTATTTTGGACAAAGCAATGACTGCAAATGCATCTGCAGCAACTGAAATGTTGCAATCTTTGCCTGATGCCGCTCATCCTTTTAAAGGCTCAGCAATAGATATCAAAGCTTAACTGACAATGCACCCTTCCGATTAGGAAGGATGCATTGTTTTTTTCTATTTCATTGAACAACTGATAGCTGATGTGTAAAATAGGTCTGTGACTAAACTGTGAATATTCGATTCAGAAAAAGGAGAAATTAGTATGACAAATACACCCTATTTACGGAATTTGATTATTGAAACGCCTTCAAAACCTGGTAACTTCGCAAAAGTTGCATATGCGATTGGCCAACTAGAAGGTGATATAGGTGATATCCAGACCATAAAAGTGGGTACATTGACTACAATCCGTGACGTTTCTGTCCAGTGTAACGACGTCGAGCAATTGGAGAAAATTGTTGAGGCTATCAATGCAATCGGTGATGAGATTCAAGTACAGGCGATTTCCGATGATGTGCTGCGTGCACATGAAGGTGGAAAGATACATATGAAAGGCAAAGTTGAAATCCGCTCGCTTGGCGATTTACGTCGTGTCTATACGCCGGGAGTTGCGAACGTATGTAAAGTGATTGAAAAAGATCCACAGCAAGCACAGTTTTTCACAGGTATTTCGAATACTGTGGCGATTGTAACTGACGGAACAGCTATTTTAGGATTGGGAAATATCGGACCTGTAGCAGGAATGCCAGTAATGGAAGGTAAAGCCGTATTGTTCGATCAATTTGCAGGTATTAGTGGGATTCCAATTTTACTCGATACAAGTGACCCTGATCAGGTTGTAGAAACCGTGAAACATATCCATCAAGGATTTGGTGGGATTCTATTAGAAGACATTGGCTCACCTCATTGCTTCGAAATCGAAGAACGATTGAAGGCAGAGCTCGATATTCCTGTTATGCACGATGACCAGCACGGAACTGCAGTCGTTGCTCTCGCTTCAACCCTTTCTGCTTGCCGCCAAGCAGGGGTGAAATTGGAAGACTCTGTAGTAGGTCAAATCGGATTGGGCGCAGCTGGACTTGCAATCAGTCGAATGATGATGGCTTATGGGGTTAAGAAAATGCAAGGTATTGACATGAATGAACAAGCGTTAGAGCGCCTTGCGAAATACGGTGGCTCAACTGCTAACTCGTTGGAAGAGATTATGGCAACAAGTGATATCGTTATTGCAACAACGGGTGTACAAGGGTTGATCAAACCGGAAATGGTTCGTCCAGGTCAAATTATTTTAGCGCTATCGAATCCACATGCTGAGATTCAACCTGAAGTTGCGCTGGAAGCAGGTGCTGCTTTTGCAGCTGACGGACGACTTGTGAATAATGTTCTTGGATTCCCAGGAATTTTCCGCGGAGCATTAAATGCAAAAACGAATAAGATTACGTATGAAATGCTTATTGCAGCTGCACTTGCCATTGTAGATTCTACAAAACACGGGGATCTCGTGCCACATCCTTTAGATCCGAATGTCCATCAAAACGTTGCAGATGCTGTTGAAAAAGTAGCTAATTTAAACTTGCAGAAAACACATGCACATACTCATGCCTAAGTGGTCCATACTACTTTAAAAAAGGTTGGGATTACTTTGGCAGATGGAAAATTTACAATGTATGTATCAGTCGCTCATCAACAAATCAATATCCATGAATTCGATTCACCTTATGAATATGTAGTGAATATTCCAAAGGAGTACATTGAGGTTTTTCATCACTTGTTTGATCAGACACATGAATTAGAATTTACAAACTTTCTGAGATCCCATTTACCATATGTGCCTTATCATTATGATCGGGATAATCACAAAGTCGACCTGCGCTTATACAAAATGTATGCGCTAATCCATGAATTCACGGATGATGAATCCAAGGCGTTCATAGAACAGCTACCATTTTTCCGACAGCCAGTTGTAGGTTATAAAGGTGCTGGAAACATGTAAGTGGGCGGATCAGCTAGATAGGGTGTGCAAAGCGATGTTAACATTTGACGACCTAAAAGGAAGCCGCGTAGAGCTCGTTTTTGGGGAACAAGATTTAGAAGCACGTCACGTTCTTGTTGTGCTTAAGCACGAAGGTAAGTGGTTGCTGACTACTCATAAGATACGTGGAGTGGAATTTCCAGGTGGCAAAGCAGAACACGGTGAAACAATTGATGACGCTGCAATCCGAGAAGTTATGGAAGAAACAGGGGTAACCGTTAAGAATTTAGTGAAATTCGCTGAGTACGTCGTCTATACCGATCCTCCATTTTGCAAAGCAGTGTTTACAGCAGATGTTGTCGATATTGATGAGGACGCAGAGCGTTTTGAAACGGACGGCCCTCTTTGGTTAACGGGAGAGCAATTAGATCGCTGCGATACTCTCAGCTTCCATATGAAGGATAAGGGGATGAGCGAACTTAGAAGTTGGGTGGAGCAACATGTACTCTGATGCTCAGATCCTTTCGAAGCGAGCTTATCCATCACCTAATCCTATGGTAGACCTCACTGAAATCACGTATTTCTCTGACGGGTTAAAAGTAAAAGGAATGCTTGCAGAACCAAAAGAAGCGGGAAGTTACGAAGGTCTCATTTATATGAGAGGCGGCATTCAGCACATTGGAATGGCGCGACCTGCTCGGATTGCACAATTCGCAAGCCAAGGGTTTGTCGTTTTTGCTCCATATTATCGGGGGAATCGTGGTGGAGAAGGGCGCGATGAGTTTGCTGGTGCGGACCTTCGAGACGCAGTGAATGCGGTCGATGTGTTAAAACAGAGTCCTAAATGGAAAGAAGGACGGATTCATTTGTTTTCTTTCTCAAGGGGCGGTATTATGGCGCTCTGGACTGCAATTTTACGGGATGATATTACGTCCACCGTCCACTGGGCAGGTGTATCGGATGTTGTCTTTACGTATAAAGAGCGAGAAGATATGCGGCGGATGATGAAACGTGTAATTGGCGGCTCACCGAATAGTGCACCAGATGCATACCGAGAACGAACGGCACTGTTCAGAGTGGAAGAGATTAACGCACCCGTACTCATCATCCACGGCATGAAAGACGAAAACGTGTCGTTTGAACAAGCCATCATGCTAGAGGATGCACTTCGGGAGAATCAGAAAACCTACGAAACATGGTATTTCCAAGACTATACCCATCACTTCCCATCGTGGCACAATGCACAAATTGTTAGGGATCTCACTAATTGGATGAGAGCTCAAACCTGAAAAAAAGAACCTTCCTGTCTGGAAGGTTCTCATACTGTAGACAAAAGGGATGGAAATCGATTTGATTTTCATCCCTTTTGTCTTTTTGCATCGTTGACTCTAAAAATGAAGGATAACAGGCCGTTGATCTCCGTTCCGGACGGGCGCTTTCCGGGGGCTTGCCCTCAGCCTCCTCGTCGCTTCGCTCCTGTGGGGTCTTCGCGCTGCGCTTATCCCCAGGAGTCGCCGTCCTGCACTTCAATCAACTGAATTTCCTATGACACATTCACATCATTCAAGCAAACAATGCAATTGTGGGGCTCCATGTCCAGCTGTCGAGACTAACTAGATGTAACAGAAGACTTGAGATACCGATGTGAAATCAAAGAAGTCTCTGGTAATGTAAAGAGACAGTTGAATACGTTTTTTCCGATGCCAGGAGAAGCATGGTATGCGATCGACAACCCTAAGAGGGCTTAGTATATTGAATGAATGACATTTTATTGAGTACAACTGGATCTATGCTAGGTCTCCCAAATAGGGATTATAAATCTCCAACCAATGGATAAATGAAGGGGAAATAAATTGATACCTCTAATTTACGGACCAGATGGTCTTGCGGAACTAACAAGTAGAGTGTAAGCAGCTCCATCTGTTCCCGATCTTTGATTTGATTCATCATCATTTCCATTAACTCATTTGATAGTTGGGAGATGCTGTTGATTGTAGTGGAGAGCGGCGACTCCGGAGGGATAAGCGAAGCTCGAAGACCCTGGACTGAGCAAAGCGAGGGAGATGAGTGCTGCCTTAATTTCAGCAAAGTACGCTAAAATACGGCAAATCGAACTCTTCGTTGTTCGATTGGCTGAGAGCAAGCCCCTCGGAAAGCGTCCGCTCGCAGCGAAAATCAACTTTTCACTATTAACTATATTGAAAAGAAAAAAGACTGTAGGAAAACCCCATGATTTCAGGAGTTTGTCTACAGTCTGGAAGGTTCCTTTTTTGATTCTATTAAATAATCGGACCGCCTTTTTGAATGATCTCTTCAGAAACTTGGTCAAACTTCTTGAAGTTGTCTTTGAATAGTTGAGAAAGCTCTTTCGCCTTAGCATCATACTCAGATGCATCGCTCCAAGCGTTACGTGGGTTCAATACTTCACTAGGAACACCCTCGATTTGTTTCGGAATCTGAAGTCCGAATGTCGCTGACGTTTCGGTTTCCACGTTATCCAATTCTCCGGATAGTGCTGCGCGAACCATTGTACGTGTGTGTTTCAAGTCCATACGCTTACCAACGCCATAGACGCCGCCAGTCCAGCCAGTGTTCACAAGGAATACGCGAGATCCATGTTCATCGATCTTTTTACCAAGCATATCAGCATAAACCGTTGCAGGTAGTGGTAGGAATGGTGAACCGAAGCATGTAGAGAATGTAGCTTCTGGTGACGTAATTCCGCGCTCAGTACCAGCAAGTTTCGATGTGAATCCACTTAGGAAGTGATACATTGCTTGCTCCTTCGTCAATTTCGAGATTGGAGGCAACACACCGAACGCATCAGCAGTTAGGAAGATGATGGTTTCCGGGTGTCCAGCAACTGATGGAAGAACGATGTTGTCGATATTCTCAATCGGATATGCTGCACGTGTGTTCTCAGTTAATGTAGTATCATCATAATCAGCAATGCGTGACTCAGTATCGAGTACTACGTTTTCTAGAACTGTACCGAATTGAATGGCACCGAAGATCTCAGGTTCTTTTTCTGGTGATAAGTTGATGCACTTCGCGTAACATCCACCTTCAATGTTGAAGATTCCGTGATCAGACCACCCATGCTCATCGTCACCAATCAGTTTGCGGTTTGCATCAGCAGATAGTGTTGTTTTACCAGTACCTGATAATCCGAAGAAGAGTGCAGCATCGCCTTTTTCACCAACGTTAGCTGAACAGTGCATAGAAAGTATTCCATTTTCAGGAAGCAGGTAGTTCATAACAGAGAAAATCGATTTCTTCATTTCTCCGGCATATTCAGTACCGCCGATTAGCACGATGCGTTTTTCAAGTGAAATGATGACGAATGTTTCTGAATCCGTGCCGTCAACAGCAGGATCAGCTTTGAATGATGGTGCTGCAAGGATCGTGAACTGTGCTTCGTGCATCTTCAATTCTTCTTCAGTAGGTCGGATGAAGAGCTGATGAACGAAAAGGTTTTGCCAAGCAAATTCGTTGATAACTTGAATCGAAAGTTGTGAAGCTTTGTCAGCTCCTGCAAATCCTTTAAATACAAATAGTTCCTCTTTTGCTTGAAGGTGGTTTAAAACCTTCTTATATAGATTGTCGAAGTGAACTTCTGAAATCGGACGATTAACAGAGCCCCAGTCAATCTTATCTTTAGAAGTAGCTTCTTCAGTTATGTAACGGTCTTTAGGGGAACGGCCGGTATACTTCCCGGTTTGCGCTGTAACGGCTCCATCTGCTGAAAGCGTAGCCTCACCTCGGGAAACTGCTTTTTCGACTAATACAGGTACAGATGGCTGTAATGTAATATTAGTACCAGAAAGAAGTTCTTTGAGTCCATTATCTATTTTCGCTGAAATCATAGGTAGATACCGTCCTTTTCATTATTGCCCATGTTGGGGCTGTCTTATTTTGAATTAGTATAACACATTAAGAATAATAAACTATACTAATTCAAAACTCAAGTGAGAGCTACAAAAAAATTTGACAAGAACTGCGTTTTCTCGTAGCATAGATAGATGAACGGATACTCTTATCCCGAGTTGGCGGAGGGACAGGCCCTATGATGCCCGGCAACCTGCATGGACGTCCTTGTCTATGAAAAGGTGCCAAACCTGAAGCAGGGGGAAACCCTGGACGATAAGAGTGAAAGGTGCCTATGAAACTCATGCCTTTCCTCATGTATGCAATACGTGAGTGGAGGGCTTTTTCTATATGTTTGCCTTTATCCTTGTGAACGTTGAACGACGCTTCTCTTCAGGCGCGGGACGAAAACTGGGAAAACGAGAGTACCGTATCACGAGTTCGCTGTAAGGAAACTTGCGGCTGAAGGAGGAAATCATATGACAAATCGACGACTGTTTACATCTGAGTCGGTAACAGAAGGCCATCCTGATAAGATGTGTGACCAAATTTCAGATGCGATTCTGGATGCGATTATCGAGGAAGACCCGAACGCTCGCGTAGCGTGTGAAACGACAATTACAACAGGATTAGTTCTCGTTATTGGAGAAATTACGACGACTACGTATGTCGATATTCCGAAAGTGGTTCGAGAAACTGTAAAGGAAATTGGCTACACGCGCGCGAAATACGGATTCGATTACGAAACGTCTTCCGTACTTACATCTATTGATGAACAATCGCCTGACATCGCGGCAAGTGTCGATCGTGCACTTGAAGCACGTGAAGGCTTGATGGATGACGAAGAGCTAGAAGCAATTGGTGCTGGAGACCAAGGACTCATGTTTGGCTATGCATGCAACGAAACAGAAGAATTGATGCCTCTACCAATTAGCCTGGCTCACAAACTTTCCCGTCAACTGACGAAAGTACGGAAAGAAGAGACACTCGACTACCTACGTCCAGATGGAAAAACACAAGTAACGATTGAATATAACGAAAAGAACGAACCAATCCGTGTCGATACGATTGTTATTTCTACACAGCACCATCCTGAAGTGACACTTGAGCAATTACAGCGTGAAGTGAAACAACACGTCATTGACACTGTCGTTCCAAAGAACTTGCTGGATGATGAAACAAAGTATTTCATCAACCCATCAGGACGCTTTGTCATCGGTGGTCCTCAAGGGGATGCAGGTCTTACAGGACGTAAAATTATCGTTGACACCTATGGCGGTTATGCTCGTCATGGTGGCGGAGCGTTTTCTGGTAAAGACGCGACTAAAGTCGATCGCTCGGCATCATACGCAGCACGTTACGTAGCGAAGAACCTTGTCGCTGCAGAGTTAGCGGATCGCTGTGAAGTGCAGTTAGCGTACGCAATCGGTGTCGCTAAGCCCGTTTCGATTTCTGTAGATACTTTCGGGACAAGTGATATTTCTGAGAGTCGTCTTGTTGAACTTGTCAGAAATCATTTCGATCTCCGCCCAGCTGGGATTATCAAGATGCTCGACCTACGTCGTCCGATTTATAAGCAGACAGCAGCTTATGGTCACTTTGGTAGAACGGATATCGATCTACCTTGGGAGCGTACAGATAAGGCTTCTGCATTGAAAGAAGAAGTTACTCAACTTAAAGGATAAGTACAAAAAAGCAAGGGAGCCGATTTAAGCGCCCTTGCTTTTCTTATTTACAGCTTAGTTTTGAAGTTGTTTGTAATGCTGACCTTTTTCTACGTAGCTCTCAACGATTCTTTCCATATCTTCCCGGTCTGCGTCTGTTACTTCACGAACTACTTTTGCAGGGGAACCGAGTGCTAACATACCAGGTGGAATGACTTTCCCTGGAGGAACTAAACTGCCTGCACCTACAAATGCACCTTCTCCGATTACGGCACCATCGAGTATGATTGAACCCATCCCAACAAGTGCCCCTTTTTTAATCGTACAACTATGTAACGTAACTTTATGACCGATTGTGACGTCATCTTCTATGACTAACGGGTTGTTAGGACTTTGATGTAGACAAGATAAGTCTTGAATGCTGACGCGTTTACCAATACGAGTTGGCGCAACGTCGCCGCGAATGACGGTACTGAACCAAACGGAAGAGTCAGCGCCGATTGTGACATCTCCACTAATTACAGCAAAATCGGCTACGAATACGGTTTCATCGATGTTTGGCCAAACATCCTTATATGGAACAATCATGAAAATGCCCTCCTTGTTGTACATTGATGTATAATAATCCTATCAAAGTTTTAGGACCTTGTACAAAAAGGAGTTTAAAGTATTGGAATAAATGGAGGGAAGCGCTATGTGGAAATGGGAAGCAGACGGACAAGCAAAAGCAGTCATTGTCATTGTACATAACGCGTACGAAGACCATCAGCGATATGCATGGCTGATTCAACGATTAAGAATTTCAGGATTTGACGTAATTACGGGGGATTTACCTGGTCATGGCCCAGATGAGAAAGGGAATCCTCATGATGAGACTTTCGATTCGTATGTAGAGTTTGCAAAAAAAATGATAGATGCGGGATTGAAGGAAAGTGTTCCTGTCCTAGTTCTGGCACATGGTTTAGGCGCTACAGTTATGATTCATTTACTTCAGCGGCAACGAATTGAATGCGCAGGGCTTATCATCAGTTCACCTTGGCTTTCGCTGATCCACCATCCACCTAAATTTTCATCGATTCTGACACGTTTAGCATCTTCTATGAAATTGGATCATGGTGTTACATATGACATGCTCACTAAAAACCCTGAAGAGCGTCCAAAAACCCGTCATGCTTCCGACGTGAGATCGGTTATGACTGGTGGTTGGTATAAAGAACTCACATCGTTCATGAAAGGCACTCTTCAGACAGAGAAATCGATACAAGATGTACCGTTGCTCCTACACACTGGTGGAGAGGATCGGATGACAGATACTGCTGAATCGAAGAAGTGGATGAAACGTCAAAATTTAAGTGAATTCCAGTTTAAAGAATGGCGTCATTTATATCATGACGTCTATCATGAACCGGAACGTGAAGAAGTCTTATTATATACAAAGTCGTTCATCGACAATGTATTACGCTCACTTGGGTATGTGATTGAAAATTGAAAAACGGAGGGTCAACTATGGAAGCAGAGTCAAAGAAAGAATTTTGGTCATGGGGCAAGTCTTTGATTGTCGCAGTACTTGTAGCATTCATCGTAAGACAATTCTTATTTACACCGGTCATTGTATCAGGAGAATCGATGGAACCGACGTATCACGATCATAATCGGGTTGTCATTTCAAAAATATCATCACTTGAGCACTTTGATAAGATTGTATTCCATGCACCAAATGCCGAAGAGGACTTCATTAAGCGGGTAATCGGGCTACCAGGTGATACGGTAAAAATGGAAAATGATGTGTTATCCATCAATGGGGAAAAGTATAAAGAGCCTTACTTGGATTCAAACAAAGCAGCACTTCCAGAAGGGCAGAAATTGACACAGGACTTCGAAGTGAACGTCCCTGAAGGTAAATTGTTCGTTATGGGAGATAATCGTGTAAACAGTATGGATAGTCGAATCTTCGGAAGTATAGATGAAGAATCTGTAGTTGGTAAAGTGAAATTCCGTTTTTATCCATTCAATGAAATCGGGAATCCTAAGTAATCATTTGTACTGAAAAGGAATATTTCACCTGACTAAGCCAAATGCTTTTGAGACATGCTAGCATTAGACACCTTAGAAAAGGAGTGGCGGCATTGACTGAAAAGCAAACAGGCAAAGAGAGTCGAGCAAAACAACAGACAGGTAGTATGGCTGGAACGGAGTACACGGACGGTCAGCGGCGAACCGGCGAAGTTGCGTCGACTGCTTACACAGGTAGTGATAAAAAGAAAGTCGATTTGCAAAACGATCGTCTAGAAACAGGTGGCTTTTAACTTTACTACAAAGTACCTACCAAACCTCTGCAGAAATTGTGCGGAGGTTTTTTACTTCGTTCTAGTCTTCATATACCGCGTTTTATGATAAATTTAAAGGAACGTATTATTAAGGGAGATTTGATGTGCATGGAAGATTTTTTTGAACGTAAAAAAAGACAGCTAAATATCCAATTGAACGATGTGCAAAAACAAGCGGTACTGACAACGGAAGGCCCACTACTTCTCCTGGCTTGTCCAGGTTCCGGAAAAACGACGACCATTATTATGCGCATCGGTTATTTAATAGAAGAACTTGGGATTAAACCAAAACGTATTAAAGCAATCACGTTCAGCAAAGCATCTGCGAGGGATATGCTGAAACGGTTCTCTGCATTGTTTCCGGAACTACCTGCTGCAGACTTTTCCACGATCCACAGCTTAGCCTTTACGATTTCTAAAAAGTGGCTAGCAAAACAAGGGCGACAATTCACATTGCTGGAAGGATATCCTAAACAAAATGCTTTGAAAGCGGCATGCCGTTTTGTGCTGAAGGAAAATGCGACAGAAGATCAGCTGAATTCTTTATCAACCTATATTAGTTTAATGAAGAACCAAATGGTCCCTACAGAAAAGTGGACGGAAAAGGATGAGCCATTTGAGCAAGCTGCGAAAATAGCACGTCAGTATGAAACGGTAAAGAATGCGTCTGTCGAAACCACATTGCTCGACTTTGATGATCTTTTATTGGCGGCTGAACAAGCTATGAGAACGGATGAAGATCTCGGTGCAGAATTCCAAACGAAATATGACTACATTCTGACCGACGAGAGTCAGGATACCTCACTCGTCCAGCACAAAATCGTGGAACACCTGACAGCAATGCATGGAAACCTTTGTGTCGTTGCAGATGATGACCAATCGATCTATGCATGGAGAGGTGCGGATCCTGATTACTTAATGGACTTCAAGCTCGTTTATCCGGAAGCTAAGCTTTTATATATGGAGCAAAACTATCGTTCCTCTTCTGAAATCGTGACAACTTCCGCAGCATTCATCAAACGCAATAAAAAACGGTGGGATAAAAAGATGCATACGGAAAACGGGTCAAGAGGAGCGATTCAGCTACGGCGTTTAAATGATCCGAAGCAACAACTGGAATATGTCACGTACGAACTTCTTGCTGAAGAGGATTTAAGTGAAGTGGCAATCCTGTTCAGGAATAACGCGTCCTCTACTCCATTTGTTAATGAACTCCACCGTCGGGGCATCCCGTTTTACATGAAAGATGCAGACGATAAATTTTTCTCCCATTGGGTTGTTCAAGATATTCTTAACTTCATGCGGCTAAGTTTTAACCTGGAGCGAAAAGATATTTTTGCGAAGGTTGCAGGGAAAATGCAGTTATTTGTATCGAAGTCGACGTTACAGCAGTTTGAACGAAGTACAATCGAGGGGAATGTATTCGAAGCATTCAAAGAGATGGCGGTTTTAAAAGACAGCCAGGTTAGGAAACTCGATGCATATAGAGATGTGTACAAAAAGATACCGGATATGAGACCTGCACAAATCATCCGCATGATCCGCTACGAACTCAGCTACGAAGAAAGCCTAGTGAGTATGTCGACGAAGTTCGGCTACCGTGCGGATAGTTTAAAAGGGATTTTAGATACGTTAGAAGGAATTGCTGAACAGACGAGGAGTATGGTTGAGTTCGCAGAACAGCTGAAAACGCTTGAAGAAGCCGTGCAGGAAGCAAAACAAGAGCCTGTTGGACAAGCAGTGACGCTATCGACTTTCCATAGTGCCAAAGGATTGGAGTTTAAACGGGTGTTTATGATTGACCTTGTAAAAGGCACCATTCCGTCGGAGGAAGACCTCACTGATACACTGTTGTTAGAAGAAGCACGACGCTTATTTTATGTTGGCATGACCCGAGCAAAAGAACGCCTTGAATTGCTGTCTTGTTCTTCAGATGACGGGAAGTCGAAGGAGGACTCTAAGTTTGTGAATGAAGTAAGAGGGATTTTGTTGCCGAAGCGCACCGATTCCACGAAACAAACGAGTAGCTTGGCTAAATCAGCACCAAAATCTGTTGCGGTTAATCCGAATGGAATTGGAGATCTCAAACTGTTAGAAACGGGTAAACTTGTCAAACACCGAGTTTTTGGTAAAGGGGAAATCGTCGATGTGAGTGCGGAGTCTATCGAAATCAGATTTGCAACGGCAACGAAGCGACTGGCATTACAACCCGTGCTGGAAAAGCGAATGTTAGAGTCGGCTGACCTATGAGAACGATACTAGCAATAGGTGCAGCTGGCGCATTAGGAGCATTAGCCCGAACTTATATCGGAATGCTCGTGCCTATGACAAATGGATTTCCTGTAGGGACATTTGTGGCGAACATTGTTGGTACCTTCATTCTTTGTTTTCTTGTTGAAAGAACCCTTCACTGGACACTCGTTAACAAAACGACATATGACGCGATCACGGTCGGTTTTCTAGGTTCATTTACAACATTCTCGGCTTTTAGTTATGAGACGTTGACGCTAATGCAATCTAACATAGGAATGGCGTTGTTATATGTGGTCTGCAGTCTACTATTCGGATTGTTCGCAGGTGCACTCGGAATTCAACTTGGCGGAAGGGGACAGCAAGGATGACGTGGATAGATTTAGTAGCTGTTGCGGCAGGGGGATTCACAGGTGCAATCATTCGCTATTTTGTATCTAAAAAATTGAATACGAATTCACTTATTCCATATGGGACGCTTCTAGTCAATTTGCTTGGTTGCCTCCTCATCGGTCTCGTGGTTGGGTTGCAACTTTCTCCATCACTAACTTTTTTGCTCGCAACCGGAGTGGCAGGGGCATTGACGACATTTTCCACTTGGCTGAAAGAAATATTAGGGATGGTGCGTCTTCAAAAATTAGGAAAGTCAATGGGTTATCTGATGGGTTCTATCATTTTGGGAATTGCATTTGTCTATGTGGGATATATTGGCGGTACTTTTTTTCTAGAGTAACAGTTTAGGAAGTCGCTGTTCGGGAATAGACTTGTGACTGATATTCTTGAACGGAGGCGGACAAGCTTGCAAAAACAAAATGAAGAACAGAACAAAAAACACCGTCAACTCGAGACATTTCGAACAGACGACAAAAACAAATCACTTACAACTAACCAAGGCTTGAAAGTGTCAGAAGATGAACACTCTCTGAAAGTAGGAGAACGTGGACCAACACTCATGGAAGACTTCCATTTCCGTGAAAAGATGACCCATTTTGACCATGAACGGATCCCAGAAAGGATTGTCCATGCGAGAGGCTATGCAGCTCACGGAGAATTTGAATTATACGAATCAATGAGTGAGTATACAAAAGCGGATTTCTTACAAACTCCAGGTAAGAAAACACCTGTTTTCACTCGCTTTTCAACAGTGGCAGGAAGCAAAGGATCTGCAGAAACGGTTCGGGATGTTCGTGGATTTGCAGTGAAGTTTTACACAGACGAAGGAAATTATGATCTTGTAGGAAACAACATGCCGGTTTTCTTTATACAAGATGCTATTAAATTCCCGGACTTAATACACGCTGTAAAACCGGAACCTCACAATGAGATGCCTCAAGCAGCATCGGCACACGACACATTCTGGGATTTTGTTGCGAATAACCAAGAGTCTGCCCATATGGTCATGTGGCATATGTCAGACCGAGCAATTCCCCGTAGTTTGCGCATGATGGAAGGATTCGGTGTACATACGTATCGATTCGTGAATGCAGAAGGCAAATCCCACTTCGTCAAGTTCCACTGGAAACCGAAAATGGGTGTAAATTCCCTTGTTTGGGACGAAGCTCAGAAAATCAGCGGGAAAGACCCGGACTTCCACAGAAGAGACTTATGGGAAGCCATTGAAAATGGAGACTATGCTGAATGGGAGCTTGGTGTTCAGCTCATCGAGGAATCACAGGAATTCGACTTTGACTTCGATATTTTAGATCCTACCAAACTATGGCCAGAAGAAGATGTTCCCGTTAAAATCATTGGGAAAATGACGTTGAATCGGAATGTAGATAATGTATTTGCGGAAACGGAGCAAGTTGCCTTCCATCCAGGACACGTTGTACCGGGAATTGACTTCTCAAATGACCCGTTGTTGCAAGGTCGTTTGTTCTCGTACACAGATACACAACTAATCAGACTTGGTGGACCGAATTTCCATGAGTTGCCCATCAATCGACCGGTTTGTCCATTCCATAATAATCAGCGAGATGGTTATGGCCGACAGACGATCAATACAGGTCAGGTGGCTTATCATAAAAACTCGCTGGCAGACAATACCCCATCTACTTCTACGAAAGAAGAGGGAGGATACGTTCACTATCAGGAAAAAGTGGACGGACGCAAAATCGCAGCCCGTAGTGATTCGTTCAAAGATCATTTCTCTCAAGCGAAATTGTTCTGGAACAGTATGTCGATTGTAGAGAAGAAGCATATTATCGATGCGTTTAGCTTTGAAGTAGGAAAAGTGAAAAACAAAGACATACGTCAGCAAGTCGTGGATATGTTTGGACATGTAGATAATGGATTGGCTTCTGCTGTTGCTCATGCAGTAGGTGTACATGCACCAAATGCCAGTGAGGAAAGCACGGTCACGAAAAGTTCACCTGCATTGAGCCAAGAGAACAAAGCGAAGTTGCCGGATACGCGTAAAGTAGGCGTCCTAATTGGTAACCAATTCGATGACTCTGAAGTGGAAACCATCGTGGAAGCTTGTTTAAATGCAGGCATGAATGTGGATTTGATTGGCGAAAAATATGGTATGGTAACTGGCGCCAATGGGCTGGAAGCAGAAGTGGACGAAACGTTCTTGACGATGCACGCTGTTCTGTATGATGCAATTGTCGTTGCAGGTGGAGAGGCCGAAAATCCACAGAAGTTCAAAATGGATACGATCGACTTCCTGAACGAAACGTATAAGCATTTTAAACCGATCGGGATTTTATCAAAAGGCCAAGAATTTGTAGACAATTCCAACGTGGAAATGACTGCAGGGGTTATCTCGTCTAAGAATAATGATTTTGCACAACAGTTTGTGAATGCAGTGGCAGAACACCGTCACTGGGATCGATAAAGTACGAAGAGGCAGCTGTCCATAGGGCAGCTGCTTTTCTTTCGCTTCACAGTTCAGAGGACATTGGAACAACTAGTAATTTGTATAAAGCCAAAGCAAGATAGAAGGATTATGTTTAAATCTATAAATAGGAGCAGTGGTAGTTCAGTCTGCAACGTTATGAGATGTTGGTGAGAATACAAATAATAATGTTAACAAGGTGGATATAATTCTAAAGTTAAAGACCTTGGATTTTTCAGGGCTGCCATGTGTCGGTCCTTTTTTGTGGTTTTAAAACCATACACTTGCTTATATAAGCATATGGTTATATAGTGTAGAAAAGACATGGAGGGATGATAGGTGAACGAATCAGAGGTAGTAGAATTGCATAAAGCATCACAAATTTTGAAGTTGCTTGGAGATAAAACTCGTTTAACAATGATGAAGCTGCTCCAAACACATGATTGTTGCGTGTGTGAATTCGTTGAAATCTTTAAGATGAGTCAACCTGCTATCAGCCAGCACCTAAGGAAGCTAAGAGATGTTGGATTGGTGAAAGAAGAACGTAGAGGACAATGGATCTTTTACTCGATAAACAACGAGCACGAAGACTATCCTTTTGTTCAAAGTATCTTAAATCATTTACCTGAACAAAATGGATTGGTTGTTGACTTGGAAGCGCAAGGATTGCGTATTTCTTGCAATTAAGGAGGAACGTACATTGGTTTCAGTTTTTACCGCATCATTGATATTTGTTGTGACACTTATATTTGTAATTTGGCAGCCGAAAAATTTGTCTATTGGTTGGTCTGCCTGTATCGGTGCCTTGATCGCTTTACTCCTGGGTGTAGTTGATTTTGGAGATGTTGCCGATGTAACGGGTATTGTATGGAATGCAACACTTGCTTTTATTGCTATTATTATAATCTCTTTAATATTGGATGAGATTGGTTTCTTCGAATGGTCTGCTCTTCATATGGCGCGATTCGCTAAAGGAAGCGGAGTCCGTATGTTTGTTTACGTTAGTATTCTAGGTGCTATCGTTGCGGCATTATTTGCAAATGATGGCGCTGCATTAATACTGACACCTATTGTTCTAGCGATGGTTCGGAACTTGAATTTCAGTGAGAAAATGATTTTTCCGTTTATAATCGCTAGTGGATTCATAGCTGATACGACCTCCTTACCGTTTGTTGTGAGTAACTTGGTGAATATCGTTTCCGCGGACTTTTTTGATATCGGATTTGTAGAGTATGCATCTAGGATGATCGTTCCGAATCTGTTTGCTTTAGTGGCAAGTATTCTAGTGTTATATCTATTCTTCCGTAAAAGTATTCCAGGCGACTATGAAGTTTCTGCACTAAAAACACCGAGTGAAGCGATAAAAGATCACAAGATGTTTCGACTATCTTGGGTTGTTCTTAGCATTTTACTAATAGGTTACTTCACAAGCGAATTTATCGGGGTACCAGTCTCATTTGTTGCAGGAATCGTAGCCCTTTTCTTCTTGTACATGGCAAAAAAGAGTTCAGCGGTTCAGACGAAACAAGTGTTGAAAGGTGCACCCTGGGCGATTGTATTCTTCTCTATAGGCATGTATGTCGTTGTGTACGGCTTGAAAAATGCTGGCTTGACGAGTGTATTGGCGGATGTGATTCAATGGGCTGCCGACCAAGGCTTATTTACCGCCACGATGTCCATGGGGTTTATAGCAGCATTCCTTTCGTCCATCATGAATAATATGCCCACTGTCATGATCGATGCGCTGGCGATTGCTGAGACAACGACTTCTGGTCCAATTCGAGAGGCTTTAATTTACGCGAATGTGATTGGAGCTGATCTTGGTCCGAAAATCACACCAATCGGGTCACTCGCAACTCTTTTGTGGTTGCATGTCCTATCACAAAAAGGTGTGAAAATCCGGTGGGGAACCTATTTCAAAATCGGTATCATCTTAACAATTCCTACTTTGTTTGTTACATTAATGGGCCTCTATTTGTGGTTATTGGTAGTCTAATATGAAAAAAGAAAGGGGAGCACAGTAGTGCCGAAAAAAACAATCTATTTTTTATGTACAGGTAACTCATGCCGAAGCCAGATGGCTGAAGGATGGGGGAAAAAGATTCTTGGTGAAGATTGGCTAGTTCTTAGTGCAGGCATTGAAGCACATGGAGTAAATCCGAATGCGGTGAAAGCTATGTATGAAATTGGGATTGACATTTCAAGACAAACCTCGGATATTATAGATCCTCAACTCTTAAATAATGTAGATTTTGTTGTCACTCTTTGTGGGGATGCTGCTGACAAATGCCCAATGACACCACCTCATGTACATCGTGAGCATTGGGGATTTGATGATCCTGCAAAAGCAGAAGGAACAGATGAAGAGAAGTGGGCATTCTTCCTGCGTGTACGAGATGAAATAGGCGCAAGGATTGAACTGTTCGCCAAAACAGGTGAATAAGAAACCGTCCATGGAGACTTGTATCGTTTTTTTTGCGTACGATATATAAGCTTATGTTTATACACTTATGACAGATATTGAATGGAATTGAAAGTGAAATTTTTGAACCAACAATTAAATAGACCGTTTTCTGTTACTTTTACATCCTTTATTAATAAAGGTGTGGGAGTTGTTGTGAAATCCCTGTTCTAGCCGAATTCAAACACAAAATTTAAAACTATTACATAATACGTGGAGGTATTATCATGAAAAATCAAACTGCATGTTGTTCAAATGCTAAATTACCAATAACTACCAAAAGTGAGAAAAAAGAACACTCGTCGCTGCCAATTGCTATCATTGGAGCTGGTCCTATTGGATTAGCCGCCGCCGCCCACCTGGCAAAGGCAGGAGAGAATTTTATCGTTTTAGAAGCCGGTCCACGTGTAGGACATCATGTTTTGCAGTGGGGTCACGTTCGTTTGTTTTCGCCTTGGCAATATAATATCGATAAGGTAGCCAGAGAGTTACTTGAAGAAAATGGATGGGATGCACCAACTCCTGAAGTGCTCCCAACTGGTAAAGAGTTAGTGGGAAATTACCTACTACAAGTTGCTGAATTACCACAAATCAGACCTTCAATTCAACTGAATACTAAGGTGATTTCTATTAGTAGAAAAGGGTTTGATAAGACGAAATCAGCCAATAGGGAGAACATTCCTTTTGTGCTTTATATTGAAACACAGGGTCAAACAGAGCAGATCGAAGCGAAAGCAGTCATCGATGCTACAGGAACATGGGGACAACCGAATCCCATGAATTCCACTGGTATTTGGACGCAGGAAGAGAGGTCTTTTGAAAACCAGATATTTTATGGCATTCCAAACATTAATGGTAATGAGTATGAAAGGTTTATTGGAAAAAGAGTGGCAGTCATCGGGGGCGGACATTCCGCAATCAATACCATTCTGGAGTTATCTGAGTTGAATGAAAAACATTCTGATCTAAAAATAACATGGATTCTTCGTAAAAATAGTGTGGAAGAAGCATATGGTGGTGAAGAGAAGGATGCACTCCAAGCACGTGGTGAACTTGGAACCCGGATCCATCAATTGGTAAGTTCAGGCCGTGTTCAGGTTTACACACCTTTTAGAATCCATAGTGTAGAGAAAAATGAAAGCTCTTTGAAACTAAGTGGAGACTTAAATGGAGAAAGCTTTTCAATTAATGGTATAGATGAGCTGATTGTCAATACGGGGAGCCGCCCTGACTTTTCTTTCTTAAGTGAAGTAAGGTTAAATATTGATGCAGCAACTGAGAGTATCAGTACGCTAGCCCCACTAATTGATCCAAACCTCCACAGCTGTGGGACGGTTCGACCGCACGGTGAAGAGGAGTTGAGACTACCAGAAAAAAATCTATACATCGTCGGCATGAAAAGCTATGGACGTGCTCCAACCTTCCTAATGGCGACAGGTTATGAACAAGTACGATCAGTTGTAGCCTATCTGACAGGAGATTTTGAATCCGCGAAGAATGTGGAACTAGATTTGCCCGAGACCGGAGTGTGCAGTATAAACCTAGAATCTACAAATAAGGACGAGACTTGCTGCAACACAACAAACGGAAGCTGTTAAAGAAGTGAGCTAATGAAGATGGTAAATCATATTAATATTTAAGCTGAAGAATAGACTCACACCTAGTTTCCTTTGGTCAAACAAAAGAGAAAATATAGATTGGGAAAATTGAATAAAGACTATGATAGATTTGGCTCATATCCTTATACGAATTATATAAAGACTATGAAACCTCTGAATGAACAAAGAAGTGAGTATTGACTTATTTGATTGAGCAGTTGTCCTGTGGGGCAGCTGCTTTTCTTTCGTTTGACAACCTGGTAAACTAGGAGGAATGAACAAACGAGTGAGGACTGAATAATTATGGCACAACGAAAGAGTAAAAAAAGTAAAGGAAAAGGGAGTCTATCCGCACTGATTGTGGCTGTATTACTGGCAGGCGCCTATTATTTTTTCTTTCAAGAAGAAGAGGCAGCACCTACACGTGACGGTCTGATCCCAGTTGAGTTAGTCAAAACGATAGACGGCGACACAATTAAGATTATGTATGAGGGGAAAGAAACGAATATCCGTTACTTACTCATCGATACACCAGAGACAAACCATCCGAGACTAGGGAAACAACCTTTCGGAGAAGAAGCGAAGCGACGTAACCAAGAACTGATGAATAGTGGAAAGCTGGAAATTGAGCTCGATATTGGGCAGAAGTACGATAAATACGGTCGATTACTTGCCTATATTTACATAGACGGGGAAAGCGTTCAAGAGAAGTTATTATCAGAAGGACTCGCCCGAGTTGCTTATGTGTATCCACCGAACACGCGCCATCTAGATGAATATGAAAAAGTTCAAAACGAAGCAAAGAAAAAAGGCGTTGGAATTTGGACGTTAGAAGATTATGCAACTGATCGTGGATTTGACAGTGACACATATCCTGTAAAGAGTGAGTCCTCTTCCAAGCCCGATATGAAAAAGCCCTCCACACAGCCTATTGAACAGTTTGCAAATTGTACAGAGCTTCGGAAAGTCTATCCAACTGGTGTAAAAAAAGGACATCCCGCCTACAGTGAAAGAATGGATGGAGACAAAGATGGCGTCGCTTGTGAACCTAGATAAATTTTTTATCTGATGGTTCGTTCACTTTATTGTAAACCTTACATTAGTTGTTTGAAGCGGAAGGTGGCGACTCCGGAGGGATCACTAGTGAGAACAACCTAAGTTCGCGGCGTCCTGCCGCAACGGTTGCATGACCTACGTCCTGTAGGCCAGCGTCCACCTGAAGCGGAAAACAGCGGCAGTGTGTAATGTTGATTCTATGATTTAATATTGTATAACTTGACAAACTTAAAAGTCATGGTAAGATTTCAATAATCATTCAAACCGAAAAGTAAATAGCCATTCAAAGTGATGATGCAGTAGTGAACAAAGCAAGCAGCAACCAGAGACTGGATAGATGGTGTAAGTCCAGGCACTTCGTTCATGAATTACGTCAACAAGCAATCTTTGAATCCAATGAAGTGGATAAGCGATATCAGCTTGTCAACATGGGTGGTACCGCGGAGAACTCCTTCGTCCCTGTTATAGGGAACGAATGGAGTTTTTTTGTACGCAAAAACCGAGGAGGACACCGTCATGTTTCACATTCAACCATTACTCAAACCTACATTCACAGAGTCCATCTCACTGATTGCCGTGATCATCTGCATGATTAGTGCAAGTATTATCGGATTTGGAGCTGTTCCACATTTACCGATTTTGGCATCCATTTTACTTTTAATCGGATATGGATTAGTCAAAAAAGTATCTTACCGTAATATCCAAGACGGAATGACAGAAGGTTCCGGAGCAGGTATGGGCGCAGTGTTTTTGTTCTTCTTCATCGGCATGCTCATTAGTAGTTGGATGATGAGCGGAACGATTCCAAGCTTGATCAATGCTGGTTTTCAACTCATTACCCCGTCTTACTTTTACGCGATTGCGTTCACAGTAACCGCGATTATCGGGATATCAATCGGTAGCTCGTTGACAACTGTCGCGACGGTTGGTGTAGCGTTGCTCAGTATGTCAGGAGTACTCGGTCTATCTCCAGCCATTGCTGCAGGAGCGATTGTATCAGGTGCATTCTTCGGGGATAAAATGTCTCCTTTATCCGATACGACCAACTTGGCTTCATCGATTGTCGGGGTCGACTTGTTCGCTCATATTCGAAATATGATGTGGACGACCGTTCCGGCATTTGTCCTATCGTTTGGGATATTTGCGATTCTTTCACCCTCAGCAGGAGATGCTAAATTGGATACAATCCGGTCGTTTCAGGAGGCACTAGCGGAAACCGGGCTCGTTAACTGGATATCATTCTTGCCATTAGTAGTACTTATTGTTTTGACGTTGATGAAAGTCCCGGCACTTTTAACGTTGGCGGCAAGTACAGCTTCAGCAGTCGCGATCGGATGTGCCTTACATGCATATGGTGTCTCACAAGTTTTTGCAATCCTCTTTGATGGTTTCAAGTCCGAAACAGGCGTCGAAGCGGTAGACAGCTTACTAACTCGTGGCGGCATTAGTAGCATGTTCTTCACAATTACGCTCGTCATCTTAGCTCTTACTATGGGCGGGTTGTTGTTTAAGCTAGGAATTGTACAAACCTTACTTGAGAAGGTGGAGCAATCCTTACGCTCTGCAAGTTCAGTAATTGGGGCGTCTGCGTTAACGGCGATCAGCATCAACGTACTGATAGGCGAACAATATTTGTCAATCTTACTAACTGGGCAAGCGTTTCAAGGTCAGTTTAAAAAGTTAGGGCTTGCGAGTAAGAATTTGAGCCGTGTCATGGAAGATGCAGGGACTGTCGTCAATCCACTCGTACCTTGGAGTGTTTGCGGGATATTCATTGCGGATGTACTAGGTGTACCTGTAGTCGATTACTTCGGATTTGCGTTCTTCTGTCTATTCTCACCGGTTTTGACCATTTTGTTCAGTGTGTTTGGCAAAACATTAACGTATGAAGACTCAACAAAAGAGTCCCATTCATAATATACAAAAAGCAGCGGCTCAAAACTTGAGCCACTGCTTTTGTTCATTCCAATGAAAACTTTTCTTTGTAGTTAGTCGCATCTTTCAAGGCTTGTTCTTCTTGTGGGATGCGGACGGACATCATCCAGGCATTCAATAAGGTGAAGGCAATTGCTGTGAAATAAGCACCGAATATCATTGGGAGGACAAGAATTTCTGTCGCAACGATGACATAGTTAGGGTGTCGGATGAATTTATAAGGTCCCTTCATGACAACATCTGCACCTGGAAGGATGATGATTTTAGTGTTCCAATACTTTCCGAGTGAAGAAAGACACCAAATCCGCAACACCTGTGTTAACAAGAATATCGTCAATAAAATACCCCAGATTGGCGATAATACTGGTTTTCGGATGAGTACTTCTACTAGTAAGGAAACAAAAAAGGCAGTATGAAGAAGAACAATAGCAGGGTAATGACTCGCACCGACTTCGTATGCCCCTTGAGCTTTCATCCGTTTCTCGTTGTTTTTAGCAATGACTAACTCCGCAAGTCGTTGAAGAATGACGATTGAAATTACAATCCAGAAGAACAATGTATCCACCTCATTCCCATTTCAGCAATTGAAGTTCCCCGCAAAATCCTGGACCGAGGGCAGCGAGCACACCGTATTCCCCTTTTGCAGGCTTTGCTTCCATGAATTCCTTTAATACGTAAAGAACTGTGGGGGACGACATGTTTCCATTCATCCGTAATACATTCCTTGATATCTCAGTCATTGAACTATTGAAGTTGAGCGCCTCTTCGTACGCTTCTAACACTTTTTTTCCGCCAGGGTGGGCGACGAAATGGGAAATGTCTTTGTCTGTGAGGTTATACTTGTTTAAAAATTGATGAACAAACGGCCCAAGCCAGTCACTGATGATGACAGGAATACTTTTGGAGAAGACGACGTACAATCCGCTATTTTTTACATCCCATCCCATAACGTCTTCAGAATCAGGCATTAGCTTTGAGGTCGTCGCAACAATGGATGGGCGAACTTGTTTCGAACGTAACTTGGATTGATCACCAACAATAAGTGCACAAGCGACTCCGTCTGAAAATAACGAAACACCAACGAGATTGCTCTTTGAATAATCGTCTTTCTGGAAAGTCAGACTGCACAATTCAATCGCTAGGACGAGCACATTCGCTTCTGGATATGCCATACAGAATTCATTGGCACGACTTAGCCCTGAAGCGCCACCTGCACAGCCAAGCCCCCATAGAGGAATACGTTTTACATCATCGCGAAAGGGTAGATTATTCATAATGCGTGCATCGATACTAGGGGTGGCAATGCCTGTACTTGAAACAAAAATGATGGCATCAATATCTTTGTAGTCTACTTTCTGATCTAGCATACTGGATTCGAGACACTCAGTGACTGCAGCTGTGCCGTATTCAATCGCATGTGATATGTACAACTCGTTACGCTCTTCGAAATCATGGGTTTGCCCATACCAATCGAGAGGCATGCAGACATTACGCTGTTCAATATCACCGTTTTGAAACACAGTTAACAGCCGTTCAATATCTTTGAAACGTCCACTGAAAACCGAACGTGATAATTCAACGGCTTCTTCCTGTTTAATAAGATTAGGTGGTAAATGTGTGCTTACGGATACGATTTGGGGCATGAGTGGACCTCCTATTGTCTTTAGTTCACTAATTTCCTAAAACAAGGTCGTGTAAACGTTATTAAACAATAAATGAGAAAGCTATGAGGAGACTTGTACTCTAACTAGAACAAGGATAAATGCAAGTAACTATGGAAGAAAAATAAATGGCTATTTATCGTCTAACACAAACCAACAAAAGGAGAGGATTATGTTGAAGCTGATTGAAACACTAAGGAAACTTGACAGTAAAGCGAAATCTGTAGAACAAGTATGTGCGATTCCAAATGCCACAGTATTAAATATCCAGCTACGCGCAGGAGAAGAAGTGTCTGAGCATGATTCAGACAGAGAAGTTCTAATCATCGTTAGAAAAGGGAAAGTTCGTTTTACGGTTGAAGGCACTCCAGTTACGGTATCAGAGGAAAATATCCTTCACATGGCCCCTAACGAGAAACATAGTTTGTTCGCAGAGACCGATTCGGATATTTGTGTTCTTCAAATTACACCTTAACGAAATAATGGTATGCAGAGAGTTAAAGGATTATGAGTACAAGCCTGAACGAAACGCATAATTGTTACTGCGAAATAAGCTTCGAAAGGCTACTTTGGAACGCTTCGTTTTGTTCAACGGAGCGTTTTTTAGGTCCTTTTAAGCGACCTCCCGCTTGGCGAACTTTTTGAGCAAAGTGCCGGGAATACAACAGCTGATCGATGTTTGCGTCCGTGTACCATCTTCCATTTTGGTCTATCGGACGCCCTCCTTTAGCTAGCGCCATGGCAGCAAGACCATAATCTTGGGTGACGACAATGTCTTTGGGTTGAATACGGTTCACAAGAACAAAGTCTACCGCATCCGCTCCTTTGGAAACAACGATTGTTTCAGCACCATCGCGAACCATTTCGTGAGCGGTGTCGCAAATCAGCAAACAAGGGATTTGATGGACCTTTGCAGTACTAATGGTGATGTCAACGACGGGACATCCATCGGCATCGACTAATATTTTCATCTTTCTTCACCCCACTTAGTTAGAGCGTATCACAGCAACCTATAAAAAATCATTTTTTCAGTCTTTCGGATGTTTTTAGTCAAACTTTCTAGGGAATACTTAAAAAAAAGTAAGTGATTCAGAAGGGAGAGATTTGGTTGAATACACCTGAGAATAGTCAAATGACTGTAAACGAGGCGGAACAATATGGAAGGCAGATGGATGCTAAAAATCGAGCTTTAGAGAAAACTCATTATCTAGATGAAACCCCTGTGGAAGAAGGCAAAGTGACACCACCCCTTTCAGATGAAGAGATTAAGAAACGTACGGGTGCTGGAAATTTTGAAAACGTTCAGGATACAGGAGCGATGGGCTCCATTAATAGTTAAACCATTCCTTTACTCGGGATGGTTTTTTGTATGCTATCAATTATTAGAATCCTCTGTTTTCACATGGTACACTAGTGAAGGATTATTAGTTACATAACGAATCTATTGAAGAATGGGGATAACGATAATGACTGAAGTGAAGTTGCTATTTTCACAAGATACGGTAATTCAACAAAGTGAGGGTCTGAAAACGTTTGTTAACCAAATACATGCAGGTTCTGGAAGTGCAGTCTTTTCAGAAGGGCATCAATGGTATGTAATGTCAGTGAAAGACGGGAAAACAGGTTGCCTGGAAACCGTTCGTGCGATGGCGGGAACTGCAGCTAGAGAATTGAGCCGTGCGAAAGTATCTTCAGCAACACTAGAAGTTAGTGCACTCGGTAAGCAATTTTCAGGTGTAGAAACAGAACAAGCGATCACGGCGTTTGTAGAAGGCTGGCATTTAGGAGCTTATCAGTTCCTAACGTACAAATCGGATGCAGAACCGTTCAGTACTAAATTAATAATTGAAGGTGCATCTGAAAAAGCTGTTCAAACTGGAGAGCAACGTGCTGAAGCTGTTTCGTATTCACGTGATCTGATGAATGAATTATCAGATGTATTGAACCCAGAATCTTATCCAGAGCGTCTGAAAGAAGTGTTCCAAGATACCGATGCGAAAGTCATCGTTCATGACAAAGAGAAGCTTGAAGAGATGAAGATGAATGGCGTCCTTACTGTCGGCAGAGGAAGCCGATATGCTCCATCGTTTGTAGAAGTCTCTTATTGCAAAAATCCATCGAAACCTTTAGTTGCACTAGTAGGTAAAGGCGTCACGTTCGATACGGGCGGAATTAGCTTGAAGAGTGGGAAAGATTTAAGTGATATGAGAATGGACATGGGTGGATCGGCTGCGGTTGCAGGAGCTATGAAGCTACTTGTAGAAATTGAAGCTGATGTCAACGTTGTTGCATTGATACCAATGGTTGAAAATACTCCAGATAATACAGCTGTGTTGCCGGGCGAAGTCATTCAATACAAAAACGGTCACACAGTCCAAGTGGGCAATACAGATGCTGAGGGACGTTTGATTTTAGCAGATGGATTGCTTCGCGCTGGCGAACTGAACGCAGCCTATGTAGTGGACATCGCAACATTAACTGGATCAATCGAAAATGCACTAGGATCTGATATCGCAGGTGTGTTTGGTGATGATGAACTTGCTACCAAGATGAAAGAGATTGGTGCAAAAAACGGAGATGCGGTATGGCCAATGCCGTTAATCGATGCGTACGATGAAACCCTGCAAAGTGATTATGCAGATTTCAATAACATCAGTTCACTCAGCTTTGCAGGTTCGATTACTGCCGCACTCTTTTTGCGTCGTTTCGTATCCAAGGGTACACGCTGGTTGCACGTGGATATGGCGGGAATGATGCAAAAGACATCAAACTCGGGCTATTATCCAAAAACAGCAACGGGTTATGGCGCACGTTTGTTGGCGGATTATGTGGCGGAGATCTCTAAGTAAGAATAATGGAAGGAAGGACCAAAACGCATTGCTCTCAGCAGTGCGTTTTTTTCATCGATCCAAGATAAAGGAAACGAGTTAATTTCAAGAGATGCAGTTTTGAATCTGTCCCATTCGATATGATTTCTGTTATGATAGTCGGACTTATTATAATGGGAGCATGAAACATGGATACGAATGTCTTTGAAGAGATGGCTAAAAAATATGATACAGAAGAAAGACAAGAATTAGCAAAAATCATCGTTCAGGAAGTAAAAAAGGAATTACGAAATAGTGAAACAAAGTCTTTAATCGACTATGGAAGTGGTACAGGTCTAATCAGTTTAGAGTTATCCGATTTAGTCGATTCTATTTTGTTAATAGATTCATCTAAACAAATGTTGGAGATATCGAAAGCAAAAATTTCGCAAAAAGGAATTCTAAATTCACAAGTACTTCACTCGGATTTTACTGAAGATACTCCTGAACTTAATGCAGATATCGTTATCATGTCACTAGTTCTACTTCTTATTCCGGATACTAATAAGATATTAACAGAACTATTCAATATTCTAAATAAGGATGGCAAGCTTATTATAGTAGATTTCGATAAAAACGAGCAAATAGATCATCCGAAAGTTCACAACGGTTTTTCACATGTAGAGTTGAAAAACAAATTGAAAGAAGTTGGATTCAAGACAGCTGAAATTAGAACATTCCACCATGGAAGTCGTATTTTCATCAAACAAGATGCCTCCCTGTTTATATCCAGTAGTATAAAGTGATCACTCATTAGTGTTCTTAAATAGTAAATGACTAGTTGACCTGAAGATAGAAATTGCCACTAGATACATCAAAAGTGCATTGCTCATTCAGCAATGCGTAAGACTGTAGACAAACTCCTGTTATCAAGGGGGGGACTGCAGTCTTTTTTCTTTTACAATTGGATTAACTATAAAAGTTGATCTTCGCTGCGAGCGGACGCTTTCTTACCTCGAGTCAAGTCTTTTATAAGATTAATAATGAAGCTTATGAAGGAAAGTATCAA
>NZ_JBPFDS010000024.1:0-22806 GCF_059415065.1 Sporosarcina sp. SAFN-010
CGCTGGATTATCTAACGCCTATTGAGTACCGATTAGGGACCTTATAAAAATTGTCCGATTTAATGTTGACAAGCCAGTGTATCTTATTTATTTTCATTAATAAATGTATCTGACATCCATTCATTAAACTTTTCCTTTTCTTCAAATTGTGGATAATGAGCTGACTTCTCAAAAGTAATAAAATTCTTATGTTCGTCCAAAATCGTATCGAAATATTTTTTTGCTGCATAAGAAGAAGTCATATAATCATATTTCCCCATGATAAAATATAAAGGTATGTCAAGTTTTGATACGATATTTGGTAATGGATTTTCCAGCATATGATTTACTAATTTCCCTTGTGAGTAGCCCATCGCATAGTTATAACGAATGACATCTAACAAATTATACTCGTTGCTAAATAGTGCCCCCAAAATATCACCATCTGGGTTATCAATGCTTCTAGTAGAGCCGCCGTACTTCATCACATATTCTCTAGGGGTGACTATATCGCCACTTTCAATCTGTTCAGTTAATCCTTGTAGATATTCAGCATCATCAGTATTGCCTGATCTTTCAGCTTGGGTGATACAGTAATTTAAACTTTCTTTCTCACTTTCCACTGTATCGCTCATCTGCCCAATTCCTACATACGCTTCATATTTCTCTGGGGATTTATTGGCCGCCTGCATACCAATGTATGTACCGGAGGAATGAGCCATCAGGATAACCTTATCTTTACCTAGGTGCTCCGATATGTAGTCCGTCAACGCTAAAAGGTCATCCACCAATAAATCCGTTGATAGATTGGAGTAGTCTTCAAAAAAGTGATACGACTTCCCACTTGCTCTTTGATCGTAATTAACAACCGTAAAATTTGATTCCAATAAGTCTTGGTATTTAACAGCGTACGGTATTTCCGGGGAACCTGGTCCTCCATGTACAACAATTATGATTGGGTTATTCTTATTAGCCCCACGTATCATAATTTCATGATTAGATCCATTTATCTCTACTTGTTCTAATGTACTTATACTAGTATCACCTTTTATATTCGATGTCCAAGTGGGAAAGAAGAGTCCTATTGCGAGTAATACCACAAAAACAATTGCAATGTAAAAAATGTATTTCATTGGTTTCTTTTTGCGCTTCATATTATTATTTATTCCTTCCCTATTCAATTGGCCTTTTTACTGAAAAGGGAGCAATCCTTGTTCGAGAATTGCCCCCATACAGTTGCATTGATTTAAAAATCTCAACTGAACTCTAAAGATTGTTAATTAAGTCTTTTATCTTTTCTATTTGTATAATTTTTTTGTCGTCATATTCAGAACCAATCCCGATACCAAAACCTTTTATTTTCATGTTCATTGCTAACTCTACATCAACAGCTGAGTCTCCAACCATGAAAGACTTAGACAAATCAATGTCGGGATACTCTTTTAATGCTTGCCGTATCATACCTATTCTCGGTTTAATACAATAACAACCATTCGTTTTCGCATGAGGACAATAATAAATATCATGAATGTCAATATCATTACTCTTTAGTTCCATAAGCATTTGTTTGGTTATATCTTGGTATTGTTCTTCTTTAATATAGCCCGCGTTTATTATGTATTGATTGGTTACTATGATAATTTTATACCCTTTATTTAGGACCTCTTTTACTGTTCGAATGGCGCCATCAAGAAATATCGGTCGTTTAATATTTGTCCATTTATGGTCAGGATAATCATCAATTATAGTTCCATCTCTATCAAAGAATGCAACCTTCAACAAATCCCCCTCCTCATAGTGTTCAAAGTTATTTAGGCGCAAAATACTATAGTTTTGCTATACCGTTAAATGGACCGTTTGAAGAACGGATCTTATTAGTGAATAGCCCCCGATACGGGGACAAGGATGGATCAAACTCTCTTGTGATCCGCTAAAAAAAGACCTAATTTAAGTAAAGAATACAAACCGAAGATGATCATTAGAGTTCTTGATATTACATATCCATCAATGGCTACATCATAGCCCGCGGGGATTAGTATATCTGGTTTAACAATTATAAAAACTGTAATTAGCAGTGAGATTGAAATCAGGATATATGCAAAGCTAGATTTATAACTCATGATCGTACCCCCTCTATTTCGCATGTAAATGGCCTGTTTCAGGCACAGTCAATCTATCTCAACTGCCCCCGTTTGCAGAAGTTAATTAGCACATGTTTTGTCACCAGTAGCAGATAAGGGTGTTATTAAATCATTAAAATGACTAAGTTTAATTTGTAGTTCTGAAACGTTGAATAAGAAAAGAAATTAAATAAGAAATTATTAAAATCATCCCTATTAAGAAAGCGATAAGGAATCCAAATGTGCCTTGAAAACCGACCCATCCAGTCGTGAATGTAAGAAAAAATAATTCATAACAAAAACCAATCAGAATAATAGCAATAGGAATGTTAAACGGGAATAAATGCTTCCAACTTATTGCTAAAGGAACAGAAATGACAAATATGACGATCAAGATAATAATCTGGAGTGCTCCCCAACGGAATTCTGCACGAGATTGTGCAGCTTCACCAAAGGCAGGGGTATTATATAGGTCATATAGTGTGAGAATTGCAGTAATAACCGCCGTCAATACAACTAATATGAAAATACTCCTGTTTATAGTTTTCAAGTTAGTTGTATTCTTCATTTAATCCCCCCTAACTTCCTCCCGCACTGTCTTAATCGAGTAAGTTACTAAAGTTTCGGAACGCCAAATGGCCAGTTTGCGATATAGACGAAATCACTTATAACACAATCGCCCCCGATAGCAGTATAAAAGCATTAGTAACTTATTTAAAATCAATTATTACTTTTGTCAGTAATAATTAGCTTCATCACCAGTAAGAATCCAGTAAAAAGATATAGCAGAACAGCTATTATGATTGTATATACATTGCTAGGTAGAAATTTCAGCATAAATAGAAACGTGAACATCCCTGCTATAAAAAGTCTATCAGACATTGTTTCCTTGTATATTTGCTTCCGTTTAGCAATCAATATAATCAAGGATATAGGCACAAAAAGAAAGGATATGATAAAGAACGGTGTATCTCGTAGATACCACGGTAAGTCCTTTTCATCATATACGTGCATAGTTATCACTCTCCTTCTCTAATTGGCCCTATTGCGACATAGTGGTGTCACAGAACCCCCCCCCGATTGCAGTGGTATCGGTGACTAAAGGACTTGATAGTTTCAGTGGAATTCGTTAATCGTGTCTTCAGCGGATTAGTCTTGAGATAAATGCAACCAACTTTCAGTATTGATATCTCGGATTCTGTATGAAGATCCCACGACCTCCAACATCCTTTGATAAGTTTCAGTTTTGCAAATATCGTCTGCATACTCGTATAATTTTTCATCTACATATTCTTGTGTAATGTAATTAGTAAAAGAACTATTGTTAACTAATTCCCGAAAAACTCTCTTAACATAACGGAATCATTTCTTTTTAAAGGTTCATCACTTAAAAAGTAAATTTTAAACACATTAACTATTTCATTCAAGTCTTCTTCGTCTAAGAAACAAAGAGGATCTAGCTTTTTGACTTCCTCTGTATGAGGTTTCCGAGTATCTTCGATGATGACATAAGCTAATACTACATTATCTTTTAAAAAGCGAAAAATTTCCAAATCCCTTAACCTTAATTTTCTATCAACTGAAATCATTTTCCACCTATCCTAGTATAAGTTTAGACCCTATATGGTTAATAAATAGCCATTTCATATTCAGCAAAATGGCCCGATTCTTGAATACCTTCTTTATAATAACTACGCTCCGTTGCTTGGAGTATAGGCGCCGACTCCGGGAGGATCAGCGTGAGTCTTGAGACCCTGGACGTAGCGAAGCGAAGGAAGCGGCTCAAGCCACGCCCTCCGGAAAGCGTGCGCCGGAACGGAAAGCATCGGTTATCATGCAGCATAGTGGCCCGTTTCTGACATAACACTATGCCATTCCCCCCCGAAAGAGTAAGTAATGTTCATTCAACACTCTCTTTAAGGTATTGAAGTACATTTAAATAAGTTTCATCATTAATCATTAATAATATGAGTAACATTTATTCCTTCTTCAATGCATTTACATCCCTCTAATTGATAGATCGTTTGATTATTTTCGTCTATTTTCTTTATGCTTTCACATACATCTTCTTTTACTAATTGATTCCCAAATTCATCAGCTCTTGTATCGATTGTCGAGGTTAACTTATCATTGGAATAGTTTAAATCATGAATAATTGGATCGCCTTCATCAGTGTAATTTACTACTCGTACTTCACTGGCCTTATTAATAGAAACATCTTCTGTAAATTTTTCAAGTAATCTAAGATTTTCTATGTTTCCGTGGATATTGACTACATCACGCTTAGAAGGAGAATATTCGCCACACCCTGAAAGAAAAAATAATAATATAAAGAAAATAAATAATTCTCTCATTTAATCACTCCCTAACAGTAAAATAACCTGAAGTGTTTGGTGGTTTTAAATTTATTTTCATAGTTACCATCCTAATTTATTTAAATGGACCTATTGAAAATTAAACTATTTTATAAAATATACTCTGTTGCTTGTAGTGGAAGACGGCCGACTCCGAAGGGATCAGCATGCGTCTTGAGACCCCACAGGGCGCGTGCTTTTCGCGACCGAGGAGGCTCCCTCGGAAAGCGTGCCGTCTGAAGTGGAAAGCAACAGTCTTCATCGTCAGTTATCTGGCATCTTTGGTGGAAGTTGTTGTATGCATCAACATTACCTATTTCTAATATCTAAATAGCAATCGAATTATTTAAATTTTATATGAGGAAACTAATGCATTATCAATGAAAATTTTACATTGAATACTAAAAAATCCTCCGAGAGTCACTTTTATGCTCTTGAATTCATTGTTATTAGTTCTTACTTTCCCATTTAGAGTCCCTCTAAGAGCCAAGCCTATATTTTCATCCTGCAATTCTCCATCTACATACAACTTTTCACCAGCAAACCATCTATTTTCCACTTGTATATGGTGACCATCATATATTGCTTCAAATACTTTCTTCATTTCGCTCCTCCTTATTTAATCAGCTCAGAACATTTCTTTTGATGGAGTATGTAACCATTATTCAAAGAAAATCAATGACTGTATTTATGCGCATCTTCCAACAGCTGTATCCGCATCTTTATGTTTAATTAAAATATTATTCTTCTCATCTATCTTGTATTCAACTTCTTCTTTTTTGAGACAACTAAACAAAGAAGCTCTGCTTTCCTCTGTTGAGTTATGATGACTACTATAAATGTAATACTTATCGCCTTTGATATTTTGATTGTAATTAATTAATAAAGTCATGAAAAATAATAGGATAAAGACAATACCTGCTATTTTTTTCATATTGATAATCTCCTTATCCTGCATTTTCTATGAACTATCTTAGTTGCAATAAGGAATCCCATCTGAAAACGATCATCATTGACGTCTATAATCATACTTGTCTTTGCGTACATCCAACTCATGTCCATTAATAACTACCGTATGATTATCCCTCCAAGCGATTTCCGCTCTCTCTTCACGATAGTCCCAGTAGATATTTTTCGTCTTGTTCTTTTTTTCATTGAATACCAATTCCCCTCGAACTGAATACGACGAAGTGGCTCCCCCATTGGTCACATATGCTTTTAGCGTATACTCCCCATTAGGTGATATCTCTTCAGTAAGAAACTCTCCTTCAGGCAAACGATTCATATCAAAGAAAGCCCAATAGACTCCGTAACCTACTAACGCAACGAATAACAAACTAATTACTGCCAAGAATTTAACAATAATCTTAAAAACTCTCTTCCGCTCTGAACTCACATTTACCTTTTGATAGCCCAAAATTATTAGACCTCCACGATTTCAAAACATCAGCTACGTTAGTTAACTTTTCCCTCATTTTAAATTTAACTCTTCCCCTATCAAAATCCGATATAACGAAGCCGAATCTTGTTTTGACAATTGGACATATTCATACGTATCGGTGACAATCTCCAAGAATTCTCTCTCCGAGTTTATCCAAAGTGAATAGGAAGCTATTTTGTCATCCGCATCATCTTTAAAAGGAAATTGAAATTGGTAATCAGCTGCGTGTGGTCGTTCC
Source organism: Sporosarcina sp. SAFN-010 (assembly GCF_059415065.1). Taxonomy (NCBI): domain Bacteria; kingdom Bacillati; phylum Bacillota; class Bacilli; order Caryophanales; family Caryophanaceae; genus Sporosarcina; species Sporosarcina sp. SAFN-010. Next base: position 6,133 of record NZ_JBPFDS010000024.1, read on the forward strand.
TCTTCTAACTTATGCCACTCCGCATTTTTCACTATGCGGATTGCATCTTTGACGTCTTTCCTTTTTGTAACTTCTCTGAAAGGCTCAAAATTCGGTTCTTCACCTGCTTGTTTTTGAATCGTTATTTTTTGACCTTTTATTGCCACCAAACATCCAGAAGTACTTACAACTATCAATATTAGAAAACTAATAAAAATTGCTTTCTTCATCGAATTTCTCCTTAGCAAAAAAGAGTCTGTTGTCATTTTTTCTTTCGATAAAAAAGTGCGTCTTGCAATTCATAAATATTAGGTCACTATATGATTTTTCATATCGACTACAGAAATTTCAGAAACTCTCACTTTTACCCAACTATACCATATCGCCAACTAATCCCAAATCATATTTTGGTTTATATCCAACAAAAAAAGCATTGCTTTTCGCAATGCTCTTTCCATGTCACTCATGATGGGACGTTCCTCAACCAAGTCGTGCCAGCACGTCAGTTGTAGTCAAATCCTCTTTCTCCATCCACTCAATTAGCAACTCTGCAGTCGCTTCTGCGCTTCTTAACTTGCCTTCTTCTTTATAATTGATAAATTGCTCAAGCATTGGAAATCCACCCACATCACTTGAACGTATTGTCTCTTGCATACCAGTATCGATAATTCCAGGTGCTATAGAGACAATCCCTACCGGATATTCAACACGCTGTTGCTCTAACCGGACAACTTCTGAAAACCGATCTAGTCCCGCTTTCGTCGTGCAGTATATTCCCCATCCTTCATACGCATTACGGCCAGCGCCTGAAGAGATATTAATGATTTGTTTTTTTGCCTTAGACTTACTCAACACACCAATGAATTCATTGGACAATTCAATTGGAGCTGTCAAATTCAATTCAATAGCTTGCTGAAGAGCATCTGTTGACAGCCCTCCAACCTTCCCTACTGGTTCTACTGTGCCTGCGTTATTAATGAGTGTAAATGATTCAGCTGTTGCAAGATAAGGAGTCAACAACCGCTCCATCAGTCCTTGCCTAGCCCCTCGACTCGTTAAATCGACTTCTACAAAGTTTTCATAGCCCTTTGAATTGCTACGTGCAATTCCAAATACTAGTGAATCCGTTTCTCGAATTTGTTCATATAATTCTTCCCCAATTCCTTTTGAAGCCCCAGTTACGATATAAACATCCACAAATATCACTCCTTTATGATTAGTAGTGTACCATTTAGGGAATAAAAAAGACCAACCGATAAATCGGTTGGTCAAATTCTCATAAGATTAGTTTAAAACTTTCACCCGTACGGATTTACGTCCCCACTGGATCGCTTTACTATGTGATGCCATGAATACGTCGATACGATTTCCTTTGATAGCACCGCCAATGTCTCCAGCAACTGCATATCCGTAACCTTCGACGTGTACTTTAGAACCTAGTGGAATCACTAGAGGATCTACTGCGATTACTTTCAATGAAGGATTCTTTTTCAAGTTGAGTCCTGTTTTTGTAATTCCAGAACAACCTTTACAAGAAGCCGTGTATGCTGATGAGTTCGCCATGAACTCCTTTTTCACAGTGTCATTGTCTGAACGTGATGGCTTTTTAGCCGGTTTCTTTGCAGCTGTTGTTGAACCACCGCTTACTAATTTCAATGTTTGGTTCGGGTAAATCACTGAAGATTTGATACCGTTCCATTTCATTAAGTTGTTAACAGAAACATTGTGCATCCGTGAAATCTTATATAGTGTGTCGCCTTTTTTCACTTTGTACGTAGACGCTGCTGCTGAACTTTCATGTGTTCCACTGACCATTAGTGCCGTAGCTAAGATAAACGTGAAAATTAGTTTCTTCAAAAGCTCCGCTCCCTTGTTTTTAAGTCTGTGTATAGGTTAACAGCCCAATATTACAGAAAGATTACAGCTAACCACCATTCCCATGACAATTAAAAGTTGATTATTACAGTTGTCGCAAAGATTCATCTTAAGTTGTTCACTCTAGCAGGAAAGTAATGTATAGTAGACTTAGAAAGTCAAATCAGGACGGTGAACGGAATGCCAATACCTCAAAACCATACAAAACCAGCTCGTCAAACTGCAAAAGAAAGCGCATTCAACCAGCTCCAGCAATGGATTATTGATGGGACGTTGAAGCCTGGAGAGAAATTAATAGATAGCGAACTAGCTCAAGCTCTTGGCGTGAGCCGAACCCCCATACGCGAATCCCTTCAACTTTTGGAGGTTCAAGGGTTCGTTAAAATGTATCCCGGAAAAGCCACTCAAGTCACAGAAGTCGAACGGGATTCCATCAATGATTTGTTGCCACCACTAGCTGCAATGCAGGCGCTTGCGGCAGAGTTAGCTGCACCTACCATTTCAAAAGAGACGATAGATGTGTTGAGTAGCCTTAACAAAGAATTTGCTGAAGCTGTACGAAACGAAGACTATTTTTCAGCATTAAAAATTGATGAATCTTTTCATCAGGTCATCGTTGACGCTGCAGCAAACACGTATATCACATCGATTACGTCTTCACTTCAAGTGCACGTTAGACGACTTTTCTTTCATAACTCCATCATTTTGACAGAGCAGTCCATTGATGAGCATGAAGAAATCATCGATATGTTAAAACACAATCGTGCTGACCAAGCATCAGCTATTATGCGAGGGAATTGGCTACGTGCCATTAACGAATTCCAATCGCTGAACAACTAAAAACCGGTCTCCCTACTATTTAGGGGGACCGGTTTTTCAAGTTCTACTATTAGTTTTTTGTAGCATCATCTTGTAGAAATTATTCTTCTGTGCTCAGCGACTGTTTAGAATTCATGCCTGTCACTCGAGCAATTACACCAAACACAACTATGACAATCAATGTAGGAATTAACCAACCTAGACCATTCTCATACAACGGAAGCACTTTTCCGTAGAACGCTGTAATAGGTTCGATCATTTTCCCTAACTGTCCACCTGGCAGTGTATCTGCCAGTGCAGCCAGCCCATCAACTACACTGATAAGCATCGCTACGATTGTTACTGCAACGTAAACAATACGTGCGTGACCAAAGAGTGGCGAAACAAATGTGAGAAGCATGAGCGTGATCGCAAGCGGATATAAAAATAGTAACACTGGAACTGAATACGTAATGATGTTATTCAACCCGATATTCGAGACGATGAAACAGAATACCGTAAATGTGATAACGATCACTTTGTATGACAATGCAGGAATGAGAGTGTGGAAGTATTCTCCACATGCTGTCATTAAGCCAATACTTGTAGTTAGACACGCTAGTAAAATGACAACTCCAAGTAACACAAGACCAGCTTGTCCGAAATAATGAGTGGCAACAGATGTTAAGACTGCTCCTCCCGAATCCATCACACCAAGTGAACTAACACTACTTGCACCAAGATACGCGATTCCTACATACAAGATTCCTAAGAATCCTGCAGCAACAATTCCCGTCTTAAAAGTAGCCGAGACAATCCCCTTTTTAGATTGCACGCCCATTGAGCGGACAATCGTAATAACGATAATTCCGAAGACCAGAGAGGCCAAAGCATCCATTGTATTGTAGCCTTCCGTAAACCCGTTACCAAATGCACCTGAAAGGTATGTGCTGCTAGGTGCTTGGAATGTGCCCATCGGTGAAAATAATGCGACTACTAACAAAACAAGTAGCAAGATAATAATAGCCGGCGACAAAATCTTTCCGACCCGATCGGCAATCTTTTGTGGATTCAACGACAGCCAAATTGTAATTCCGAAAAACAACGCAGTAAATATTAGTCTCGGAATCAATGGATCAGCCCCATTCAAGAACGGTGCAATCCCGATATCAAACGCAACAGCTCCTGTTCGTGGTGCTGCGAAAAATGGTCCAATTGTTAAATAAAGCGCCGACGTGAACAAAATCGCGTACAGGGGATGAATGCGACTTGCGAGGTCCTGCAAGTTGGCACTACCAGAAAAACCGATTGCTAGAATTCCTAGAAAAGGTAATCCAACCCCTGTAATAAGAAACCCGATGACTGCTGGCCAAAAATTCGTACCTGCTTCCTGACCAAGCTGAGCAGGGAAAATTAGATTTCCTGCGCCAAAGAAAAGTGCGAATAACATCGTTCCAATGACGACTAAAGATGAAAATGGTAACTTCCGATCCATATTGAAATACCTCCTAAGATGACTGAAAACGTATGCGATATATTGCAGAACCTCATCATAAACCGCGACTCCAAAAAAAGCAAGTCGCGATTTGAACAAACGTATAGGTTAACAAGAGTATTTAGTGAATTTCAATACGGGTATAACTGTGTCCTTCTTTTGTTTTTTCCACCCTCAAAACGGCCGGAAACGCTTCTTTCAATTCAGCAACGTGAGAAATAACACCAATCATCCTGCCTGCTTTTTGTAGACTGATAAGTGTATCAATTGCTTTTTGCAGGGATTCTTCATCCAGTGAACCGAAGCCCTCGTCGATGAACATTGTTTCTACTGAAATCGAACCTTGGAAACTTTGAATTACATCAGCCATTCCAAGAGCTAGACTAAGGGATGCATTGAACTTCTCTCCACCAGAAAGAGTTTTCACATCACGATTCTGCCCTGTATACTCATCGTATACATCTATTCCTAAACCACTTTGGCGGCCCCTACTTTCCTGACGATCACTTCGCAATAACTGGAATTGACCGTTAGACAATTCACTTAACCTTCCATTTGCAGCATGTAAAATCCGTTCTAAGTATTCCGTTTGCAAATATCGCTCAAATGATAGTTTACGATCATTATTCCCACGGACTAAGTCATGCAGTTCAGTCAATCGGGCACACGTTTGTTCAAGTCCACTCTGCGCTCCTATTAGATCTTCCAGTTTCAGGTGCAGTTCAGCTGCATTCTTTTCAAGCTCTGAAGCACGATGATACGCAGTTAGCGCTTGTTCGTAGGCATTCTTGTTTTGCTCAGTAAGATTGCGAAGTACTACTAAATCCGCTTTTTGTTTTCCTGCCACTTGCTCCTTCAATTCAGAAATCGCTTGTTTTGTCGTCTCGATTTCAACGTCATATTCGTTGATTTTCCTAGAAAGTGCGGTGCGCTGTTCAGCAAGTAGTTTGCACTGTTGGTAATCCGTCTCATCTTCAAAAGCAGACTCCTTAATAGCTTCATTAAATGAGCTTGTTGCTGTTTGTTGCTTAACTGTTGCCTCTTCAGCGGATTTTATCATGAAGGCTATAGCTGTTTGAGCATTAGAGACTGCTTCCATTGCGAACTGTCGCTGCTCTCTAGCATGTTCCCAAGACCGTTCAAGCGTTGTTTTATTTTTTTCTTCTTTTCTTATCTCCATTTGCAACGCTTGAATTGATCGGACCTGTTCTGGGACTGTCTTCAAGGATTCATCAAGAATCGCTTTTGCTTGTTTAAGTTCTGCATGTGTGACATAGTCACTTTTTTCTTTATCTGCAATTGCTTGTTTGTGTCCAATCAACTGTTCATTTGCCTCTGTGTATTGCCGTTTTATAATCGGTAAACGATCTCGATTAGTCTTCAATTGAAGAAGCCTTTTCTCCAAGTGTTGTACGTGCTCTTGACTGACTAGTAACGAATCAGGATTCGGTGCTCCCTCCAATTGCTGTTCAATTCTTGTAACTTCCGTACGTATACTTTCCAACTGTAAATCAGTAGCTCTATATTGTTCGTATGCATGTGTTGCTGTCTGTTTATCAAACTCTAATTGTTCTTTAGTTATCTGAAACTCTTGAGGTTTCACCTGAACTGCTGGGTGATGTTCACTTCCACAAACTGGACATGGCGTCCCTTCCTCCAATGTCTCCGCAAGAATGGCCGCTTGATTTGCAATCCACTTACTTTCAGTTGCATTTGCCTGGTTACGGGTAGTTTCCATCCGCTCTTTTTTGAGCTTCAACTCAGCAGTCAGTTGCTCAATTGTTTTAGTACTGTCACTATGACGCGTCAGTAAATCAGCCTTATTGCGTGCATCCGCTAGTTCATCCACTACTTGTTCATAGCCTTCAGATTCAAATTCAAGTGTCTCTGTCTTCAGCTTTAAGTTTTGGACATTTTCAATTTTCGCTTCTACTGATGACTTCAACTCCTCAAGTTCCCGCTGTCCATTATCAACGCGCTTCTGAAGGGTGCAAATTTGCTGTTCTTTCTCCTCAATTTGCGTTACGTTCGGTAAGAAGTTCTGCAGTGTTGTGAGTCGTTCCGCGCTTTTTTGTCGTTCAGGTTGCTTTTGCATTTCTTCATTATAAACCGCTTCCACTTTAACCGCACCTTCCCTTGCAGATTCTAGTGTCAACGTCGCTTGCTGTAATTCCTTCTGACGATTTTTCAATTCATCAGTCGCCTCAACCGAGCGCCTTTCACTTGGCTCTAGCTGAACAGCCTCCTCTGCTTTTTGGAGTCGTACTCTATCAGCAGTCAGTTCAGTTTCACGTGAATTCAGCAGTTGCAGTGTGCTCATCTTTCGTTCTAAGTTATCAAATTGAGTGTTGAGTGCAGTTCCATTATAGAATGCTTGCTGGGCTTTCTCATGCGCTTCATATGCCCTTCGATACTGTGTATCGCTTTCCTGAGCAGCAGTTTTGTAATGCACGCGTTCTTGCTCCAACCCATCCATTAAACGTGTCGGATGGATGGAATCTGCCTGAAGTGTTTCAAATAGAGACGAATCCCGCTCTGGAAGACTCACAGGCAACTGACGTATAATTTGTTCCATCGAAAGACGTGCCGTGTTTAGTTCACTCATCGCAAGATCTTTTCTCTTTTTTAAAATCTCAGCCATTTCTCGGTAATGTTCAGTTTTAAAAATTTTACGCAATATCGTTTCTTTGTTTTCCGTATCAGACGTTAAAAACTTCCTGAATTCCCCTTGAGGTAACATCACGATTTGGCTAAATTGTGCTATCGTAAACCCGATAAGTTCTTCAATCTTTTTGTTCACTTCGGAAACAATTTGACGATCTACAGCAGGTATTTCCCCTTCATCTGTTTGCTGAAAAAACTCTGTACGTCCGCTAGTTTCACTCTTATTTCCCTTTTTGGTATAAGGTACTTGTCGAAATACACGGTACGTACGATCTTGAATGACAAATTCCAACTCGACTGCAGTCTGCAAATCGATGTGCGCAAAATCACTTCGCAATGCACGGATATCAGTTCGATCCTCGCCGCTAGCCTGTCCATATAAAGCAAAACAAATCGCATCAAATATCGTCGTTTTCCCAGCACCTGTTGCACCTGATACCGCAAATAATCCGTGCTCTTTAAGAATCGTAAAGTCAATCGTTTCTGTACCACGATAGGGGCCAAACGCCGTCATGGTCAATCGAGTCGGTCTCATAATGATTCTCCCTTCTTAGTTAACAGTTCCTGCAGTACTTCTTCCACGATTGTCTTCGTTTCCTGATCAGGTGCATCTCCAGTAATTTCTTCATAAAATGAATTGAATAACGTACGATCATCCAACCGTTCGATATCCGAAACCCGTGATGTCGCTTGTTCAGGCAGTGAACGATTCACAACACGTTCTACGTGCATAGCATTCGGATACACTGAACGCACTTTTTCCATTGGAAATAATACTGGAGCATCATCCAAAAGTTTTACAAACACATAATCTTCACTAGGTGCCTCTAGCAACAGATCTGACATTGTTGCTTTAACCGTTCTAATATCCCGATTTTGGCTTAAAGCTCTCTTTTTAACCTCAATTTCACCTTTTCCGTCTAGTTTAATGACTAAAAATCCTTTTTGATGATTTTCTTCAGATATTGAATACTTCATCGGCGATCCAGAATAACGGATTTGTTCTGTTCCCGTAAAGTTTGCTTGATGCAGGTGTCCTAGCGCTGTGTAATGAAAGTGTTTAAACAAATCAGCAGCTACATATTCAGCGCCGCCAATCGATAGCGGACGTTCAGAATCACTCGTATTTTCTTCCGGTTCCCCAAGTGGCGTAACGAAAGCGTGAGCAATTGCAACATGACGAATGGAAGAATCGAGCTCTCCATATTGACGAATAACAGACTCCATTGCTCGATGATGACTGTCAACGCCTTCATCTTTTGTTAGGTTACGAATAACTGATGGATCTGCGAATGGAATTAGGTGAAACTGGACTGGGCCAAACTCATCCTCTAATTGAACAGTAGTCCCCCCTCCACTTTCAGAAGGTTTCCCCACTATATGTAGACCGTTCGCTTGCATGAGACGACTTCCAAATTGTAGACGTGCTGGACTATCATGATTCCCCGCAATCGCGAGAACTGGTGTCTTATAGTCCACTGTTAACTTCCATAGCAATTCATCTAACAAACTTACAGCCTCTGCAGGTGGCACGGAGCGGTCATAGAGATCCCCGGCGATAATGACGACGTCAGGTTTCTCCTCTTTAACGGCATCTGTGAACTGATTTAACACAAAACGCTGTTCCTCAATGAGTGATACACCTTGCAACACTTTGCCAAGATGCCAATCAGCTGTATGGAATATTTTCATAGTTAGTTCGCCCCTCTTCAATTCATTCTCCTTCTAGTTTACCGGAGAATGACCGTTCACTCCAACGCAAACAGGACATCTCAAAGGAGATGCCCTGTCGCGGTAGGATTTATCAATCAAACACTCAACAGAGTGCAGGATCACGGTTTTTATTGCAAAAATAACAACCACTCAAAATAATCTGGGTTTTTACACTTTACATGCTAGCACACATAGAATATACTATAAAAAGTTGCACATGGGAAACTTAAAGTTGCACTAAGGAAACATATTGATGTATTCTACTATTAAGAACTCTTTCGAAACACTTTGCATAATGTGAAAAAAATAAGTAAACCCATCTTCACTTTTTACAAGTGAGGCCATACTACGCAAAAAGTTGCACAAAGGAAACTTTACTTTATCAGTTCAGGAGGAATTGGAATGACAGAATCGATTACTGCAAGTAATATTTCCGTTTCATATTCAGGAAAGCAAGTCGTTAGCAATGTGTCATTTACATTTGCACCCGGCAGTTTAATAGGGATTTTAGGTCCGAATGGAGCGGGTAAATCCACTCTTATGAAAGCAATGCTGGGATTAATACGAAAAGACAGCGGAACTACACAAATCGGTTCGCAATCGATTGATAAGGTGCGGAAGCTAATTGCATACGTCCCACAACGTTCAAACATCGATTGGAACTTTCCTATTGTAGTAAAAGACACGGTGCTTCTCGGTACGTATCCAAAGCTCGGATTATTTCACCGACCTAGCAAAGCGGATAAAGCTTGGGCTGAGGAATGTCTGAAACAAGTAGGCATGCAGGATTTTGCTGATCGTCAAATCGGTGAATTGTCAGGAGGTCAACAACAACGGGTCTTTTTAGCGAGAGCCCTTGCTCAAAAAGCGGATTACTTCTTCCTAGATGAACCGTTTGTCGGAATTGATGTATCTAGTGAAGAAGTGATCATCGGCATTTTAAGAAAGCTTAAAGATGCAGGAAAGACAGTTCTAGTCGTACACCATGACTTGTCTAAGGTGAAAAGTTATTTTGATGAATTGATATTGATGAATAACGTACTAATTGACGCAGGTCCAGTTGAGCAAGTATTCCGTGAAAAGAATATGACACGTGCTTATGAACGGCCGATGACGATGTTTGACGATTTGGAGGTTCAAATGTAATGGAATTTTTTCATGATCTGATGAACTATGCATTTTTGCAAAAAGCATTTATCACTTCCGTAATGGTAGGTATCATTTGCGGTGCAATAGGCAGCTTCATTGTTTTACGAGGAATGGCACTGATGGGTGATGCGATTTCTCACGCAGTCCTACCAGGTGTCGCGATTTCCTACATGCTCAGCATCAATTACTTCTATGGTGCCGTGTTAACCGGTGTACTCACAGCATTTAGTATAGGTGCTATCAGTCAGAACAGTCGCATTAAGAGTGACTCTGCAATCGGAATCGTCTTCTCTGCATTCTTCGCACTCGGAATCATTTTAATAACAAAAGCCCGAAGTGCCACCGACTTGACCCAAATCCTATTCGGTAATGTATTGTCCGTCCGAGATTCCGATATGTGGATCACGCTTGTTATCGGAGCTATCGTAATCGCAACGGTTGCACTGTTTTTCAAAGAGCTCCTCATTTCCAGTTTCGATGAAACAATGGCGGCTGCGTATGGCTTGAATACAAGATTCATCCACTATGCGATCATGTTTTTATTGACGCTTGTAACAGTTGCATCCTTGCAAACGGTCGGTGTAATTCTAGTTGTTTCGATGCTTATCACTCCAGCTTCAGCGGCATACTTGTTAACAAACCGACTATCTACTATGGTAGTGCTGGCATCCTTCTTTGGTGCATTATCAGCAGTCATCGGCTTGTATTTCAGTTTCTTGTACAACATGCCATCTGGACCGGTTATCGCTCTTGCAACAACATCTATTTTCGTTTTAGCGTTCCTATTTTCACCGCAGCAAGGATTGATCACTCAGATGTTCAAGTCCCGTGGAAAACAAGACGCTGCAGCATAACGAGAACGCCGAGTACACTTCCCTCATTTCTATAGGGGGATTACTATTTTATTTTTTAACAAAAGGAGAAGATTTTGCTTATGAAGAAGTTTGTAACTTGGATGGGATTGTCTTTGATGGCAGTCTTCGTACTCGCAGCATGCGGAAGCGACAAAAATACTGCATCTGCACCTGACGGAAAAGAAAAACTGAAAGTTGTAACCTCATTTACAATCATTGCAGACATGGCCCGCCAAATCGGCGGTGATTATATCGATGTCCATAACTTGGTACCTTCGGGAACGGATCCCCACGAATATGAGCCTCTCCCGAACGACATTAAAGCAGCTACAGACGCTGACGTTTTGTTCTATAATGGACTGAACTTAGAAGGCGGTGACAAAGGTTGGTTCAAAAAGATGACAGACTCTGTTCACCAGAAAGATGAAAACATCTTCAACCTGACAGAAAAGGTGACACCTAAATACCTAACTGACGAAGACGGCCGTGAAGAAGAAATCAACCCTCACGCATTTATCGACCCCGCTGTAGGTGTCCTTATGGCAGAAAAGATCACTGAAGTACTGATTGAAAAACACCCGACAGACAGCGACAAAATCAAACAGAGTGGTGAAGAGTACGTAAATCGCTTGAAAGAACTCGACAAAGAATATGAAGAGCGAATTAATGACATCCCTGAAGAAAACCGCACGCTTGTAACAAGTGAACGTGCATTCCAGTATATGAACGATCATTACGGCCTAAAAGAAGCTTACATCTGGGAGATTGACACAGAAGAAAACGGTTCACCGAAACAGATTAAAGACTTGGTTCACTTCATCCAAGAACATAAAGTTCCTGTATTATTTGTAGAGTCTAACGTCGATACTCGTCCAATGGAAACTGTTTCGAAGGAAACTGGGGTACCCATGGCAGAGAAGTTCATCTATTCCGATGAAATCGGTGATCCAGGTGAAGAAATCGATACCTACGTGAAATACTTGAACTATAATATCGATCTTATCCACGATGAACTTAGTAAGAAACGATAACCCTATATGAAAAGACGGAGCACGCGCTCAAGAAGCGTACTCCGTCTTTTTTTGTTGGATAACAACAAGCTGTGGAATGAATTGAATTGAATCGCATAAAATGATGCATTGAAGAAAGGATGATGTTTTGAAAAATGTACCTGTACTTATTACAACGCGCCAATTACCGAATCCTTCACCTTCCATCTCCATTGTTTATCCAGAAGTCCATCTCCCCCAACTTCCTGTCGTGCAACATAGTCTCAACACGCAAATCCGGAATGAGTTAAACCAGCTACTCATTGACCAAAATTACTATGATCCGAATCTTGTTGAACTCATCGTGTATTTCGAGATTAAAACAAATGAACGAAACTTGTTGAGCCTCACGCTTATTGCTTATTCCTTTACTGGTGGTGCACATGGAATGACTGTCGTGAAAGCGATGACGTTTGATACTCAAACAGGTAAAAGGTATTCCCTCTATGATCTATTAGGTCCTCAAGATTTTGAAAAGCCTTTGTCTGATCGAATCCGCAAAAAGATTGAGGAGTGGGATATAGATCTACTCGATCCACCTTTCACTGAAATCAGAAGAGACCAAGACTTTTACTTAGCGGATACGTCACTCGTTATCTATTTCCAATTATACGAAATCACACCATACGTATGGGGATTCCCTTACTTCCCAATTGCTTTGAAAGATATTGAGAAGCTCATACCAGCTGCAAGCCCATTGCAACGCTTTATCCCTTTCCTATAATGGAATCTAGTTTCGTTTTTTACTGATTATCCAGTATAGGATGAACAGAAAAACAATCGAACCTAAAATACTAAGTATGATCCATCTAGAATGACTATCAGCGGAAGAGCTTGGTTCGGCTTGGGTAAATTCCTTCTTCCCGGCACCAAGTTCTTTTAAATCTTCCATTGCGTTCGCTTCGGCTGTTGTTCGAGTACATATAGTGCTTGTCAGAAAACCATCATCGTTCCCTTCGCTAAAATCATTTGCGTAAAACAGATAGCTTTCCCCAGTTTCGATTGGCAGTCCACAATCTCCATCGTTAAAACCTGTGTAGATCTTGATTGTTTTAGTTTCTACCCCTTTCCAGGCTTCCCGTACGTCGATTGTCACTTCTCTTTGGATATTCACATCCGCTATATCTGTAACCGTACCTAAAAACACAGCATCTGACTGTTCTTTAGCTTCTGAAACAGAAGGTAGTTCCATACACGAACACGCACGTGCCTTTCTTTCAAGAGGCATTGACCAAACAAGCAAGAATACACTGAGCAAAATACCAATTCTTTTCACACTCTTCGCCTCCCTATTTTAACGAATCAGACGTCAATATAATAGATTAGTTACAAGTTATCTGAAATTGATTTATCGGAAAATGTGGCGTACTGTTAGTGTAGATATGCGTTGGAAAGGGAGAGAGTTATGAAACGGACACTTGTCATTAGTGACATCCATGGTGAACTGGATATGCTCACTGCATTATTAGAAAAGGCAGCCTACAATTCTACAACAGATCGACTATTTTTACTTGGAGATTACATAGATAGAGGACCTGATTCAAAAGCAACACTCGATAAAGTAATGGAGTTAGTCAAGGGAGGCGCGATTGCTCTCAAAGGAAATCATGAGGATATGATGGTCAAATCATTGATTGATGGAAACGAGCGTATTTGGAGAAATTGGACTGGTCGAAATGGTGGAGATGCGACATTACAAAGCTATGGATTCGAACCGGAATCCTTTTTGTTTTCTGACGATCAAGAATTCCAAAAGCCTCATCTTTACTCGAATCATCTCAATCGACATTTAGAATTCATCCGCAATCTTCCTTATTATATCGAAGAAGACGATACGATTTTCATACATGCGGGAGTGAAACCTGGAGTACCTTTGGATGAAACGGATCCCTATGAACTAATCTGGATACGAGATGAATTTCATACTAACTATAAGGGACCGAAGACAGTAATTTTCGGACATACACCGACAAAGGGATTTCGTGACGATGAGAACGATAATAGCATCTACTACGGGTCTAATTCCATTATAGGAATAGATGGTGGTGCTGTATTTGGTGGGCAACTAAACTGTTTAATCCTTCCTGAAAAGAAAGAGGTATTTGTTCTGGCAAAAAAATAAAACAAGCAACCGAGTCAGAAATCTGAATCGGTTGCTTGTTTTTTTATGGATAGAGCATTCTGTCCTCAGCTCTTTTTCTTCTGTTTTTCTTTTCGTCGTTCTTTTTTCTTATTGTACTCAGCTTCTATTCGTTCAAAGCGTCGTACATCTCTCGGTCTTACTGTAATCGGTTCTTTCTTCAACATCTTCACCATGGAAAATACCATGATAATTAAAAACACACCGAATGGCAATGCAGAAACCAAGGAGGCAGACTGTAGTGCTTCTAAACCGCCTGCGTATAAGAGTACAGCCGCAATTGCTGACATGAGCACCCCCCAAGTCATTTTCACGACCATCGGTGGGAATAAGCTACCTTTCGTCGTCATGCTGGCTAAAATGTATGTAGCAGAGTCAGCTGATGTAATGAGGAACGTAAAGATCAACAAGATTGCTAAAAATGTTAGCAGTCCAGTTAATGGCATATGTTGAAACGTTTCAAATAGAGCTGAAGTGACATCCTGGTTGACCACTTCTGCAATGTTTGTCTCGTTTTTCAAATCACTATATAATGCGGTGCCGCCAAGTGTTGCTACCCACATACACGCGAATACGGGAGGGATGACCATAACACCGACTATGAATTCTCGAATCGTTCTCCCTTTCGAAACTCGAGCGACAAAAGCTCCAACAAATGGTGACCAGGCAATCGTCCATGCCCAGTAGAAAATCGTCCATTTTTGAACCCATGTTCCTTCACCATAGGGTTGCAAACGCAAGCTATACTGGATGAAATTCGTAATATAATCCCCGATTGCTAACGTAAAACTGTCCAATATGAACACCTTTGGACCGACCACAAAGAAGAAGACGAGTAACGTAATCGCGAGTCCTAAGTTAAAATTCCCTAAATATCGAATTCCTTTATCTAACCCCGTTGATGCAGAAATCATGTACGCTACGAAAACAACGGCAATGATTGAAAATTGGACGAGGAATGTATTACTGATGTCGAATGCATACTCTAATCCTCCACTCATCTGAAGAACACCAAGGCCAAGTGAAGTGGCAATCCCCATCACTGTTGCAATGACCGCTAACGAGTCAATGCCACCCTTCAAGTACTTGTTTGAACCTACTACAGGTTCTAATGCAGTTGAAATAAGTCCATCTTTCTTCTTTCTGAACTGTAAAAATGCAATAACCAGGCCAACTAAGCCAAAAATAGCCCACTGTGAGATTCCCCAATGGAAAAACGAATACCCCATTGCAACACGTGCGGCCTCTTCCGTACTAGGTTCTACCCCTGAAACAGGTGCATTGATGTAATGGCTCATCGGTTCAGCTACACCATAAAAGACAAGACCGACACCAAAACCGGCTGAAAACAACATACCGATCCATGTAAAGAATGGAAAATCCGGTCGTTCATCATCTCCACCTAAACGTATGGCTCCATATTTACTTATGGCCAGTCCAATCAGAAACACAACTAATACAAATACAACGAGCAAGTAGAACCATCCAAAACTTCTTGTAGTGAATTCATACAGCATATCTGCTACATATGAAAATTTTTCATTCATGACCGCACCAAGTAATACTAAAACGAAAATAACAGATGCGGATATTACAAACACTGGATTCTTCCAAAACTTTTTGTCCAACGGCAACGACTCCCATTTCTCTAGTTATTACTCCAATACCCTCATTTTTGGATGCATAACATGGAAATTAGAGTGTTCCCGTTCTATATGTATTAGTTTTGACTAAATCCTTTTCAATACGGATACAATTTGTATGAAAAGGACGTGATCACATGACAAGCGCTGATGAATATGCGTTATCTATTTACATCCCCATTATTCTACTGTTAACAGTTATTGAAATTGTACTAGGCGCTTATGAGAGCTCTGACGGAATGTGGAACAAAAAGTTAGCTGCAGGAAAATTACTGCTCAACATGGCTTGGACAAGCACATTATTCCCCTTGCTGTTGGACATTCAGCTATTCACTTTTATGATCGAGTCCTTGTATGAAGGTCGAAGGGATGTAGCCTCTCCTTTAAGTGGAGATGGCTTAGTATGGTTCTCCGGTTCCCTCGTATTCCTTTTGTTCCTTGTGAATACCATAGATGTTTATCAAAGTTTCCGTACCGCAGAAAGTTCTTTTCATGATGAAGAAGTTTCATAGTCTATTGATAACTTCTTTTGACTGAACTACTTTTGTATTCCATGAAACAATGACACTAATCGTTAAACCGACACTACAGACTGTAATTAGCGAGAGGACGAGTGAAACCGTAGGGACAGACAGGCTTCCTATCGTTACAATGATGATGTCAAACAGCAGGATAATCAGACCCGAATTCGTTCTTACCCCTTTAGCTATGAGCTGAGCAAGTAAGTCTGTTCCTCCGATACTAATACCACGGCGCAACATAATTCCTGTACCAATTCCAATAAGGATTCCTCCTGTTGCGCTACTGACAACCGGCCCTAATTGAAACGCCACGCCACTCTCTCTAATCGGTGCAAACACGTCTATGATAAGAGCCGAAATCAACATACCGTGGATGCCATTATAGAAAAAGGGTCTGTACACAAAGTAAGTCAGCATAAAAATAGGAATACTTATTAGTAGGAACGTCAGCCCTACTTTCGTCCCCGTGACATAATGGACAATAAGACTGATTCCAAGCGCACCACCCTCCATCAACCCCTGAGGGATTAGAAATAAGTTCAATCCTATACCTATAAAGACACTTCCTACAAGCAATGCAATTATCTTTCTAGCGCTTTCCATCTCCACTCACCACCTCATTGTGTTCTGTTACAACTATATGGCAACAAACGCCCAGACTTTCCTAATCTGGTGAGGTTAATGAAAAAAAACGTCGTCCATATGAAATGGACGACGCAGACTGTAGACAAAAGGGATGGGAATCGAGTTGATTTCCATCCCTTTTGTCTTTTTGCATCGTTGACTCTGAAAAT
>NZ_JBPFDS010000025.1:0-20413 GCF_059415065.1 Sporosarcina sp. SAFN-010
ACGCTGGATTATCTAACGCCTATTGAGTACCGATTAGGGACCTTATAAAAATTGTCCGATTTAATGTTGACAAGCCACTTTTTTAAATATATAAAGTGTGTGCGTAATAATTTAGTCTGTTGTTGTATTTGATGCTGGAATTCAAATTAAATTTTTAGCGAAATGAAAGATACCGTTCCCCAATTCGTATTAAACCAACGAATGCTAATGAGGACTCTGATTTTTCGCCCTAGGAGAATATAAACGTCTTCACCTTTGATATTGAGGACACTTCTTCAACAAGTTAGGAGTATAACTGAAGGTCATACATACTAAAAGTCTCGATCACCAATTTCAACTTGAAAATGGATTTATTAAAAAATTATGAAATAAATGTAGAGTTAACAAAACAGAACACTATATTTAACTTTCGTATGAAAAATAATCAAGCATACACCACTAGTTTACTTGCTCTTGTGAAATATTGACAGATAATAGAGTGCATGCTAAATTCATCGTATTTAACTACTGAGGGGGTAAGTGATTAATGTCAGTTAATAAGGTAGAAGAATTTTGGCATAGCTACACTCGTGAAAATATGTTAAACATGAGCGTTCCGGAAGCATGGATGTTTGGAGATGGTTCCAAAGAAATGGGAGATGAATTGGGGAGTTTAGTTGTTAGTGGCATGAAAACTGGAACGTGTGCTGCTCATTGTATATACGAACTGGAAGGCGAAGAAATACCAAAAGAAGGTCAGTACGATATTGTTTTGGATGGAGACAATAATCCGTTAGCAATTATAAAATATACCAAGATTGATTTTGTGAAAATGAATGAAGTAACAAGAGATTTTGCAAGATCTGAGGGTGAAGGTGATTTAAGCTATGATTATTGGTATCGTGAGCATGTTAAATTTTTCACCTGGGAGTTAAGTCAGCATGGACTGACTTTTACTCCAGATTTATTACTGGTTTGTCAAACGTTTGAAGTCGTGACAGTTAACAAAGATTTGTTATGAGAATTTATTTTCCATACTACCCGTATACAACTTTATCGGTCTAAGGGTGCTGTAATAAAGGCGTTAAAACGACAGATACTCCATAAGTGAATTAGAGGTCTCTTCCATCATTAAATTTGTATTTTGTCTCGTTGAAATGTTCGGGTTACACTTTAAAAACATCTTGTTTACAACCCCTACCTGAAAGGGAATACACACACTAGTACCTGAAGGAGGTGGCGTTATGAATCATCCAGCATCCCTAGAAGAATTTGTGAAACAGGCGTCTCAAATGCAAGGAGATTTGAAGATGTTGTATGTGAACCAATCCGACTACACACCTGAAGAGGCGATTGTTTCGGATGAAGACACTGCTGGTGGAGTCAACATGCAAATGATCCGCTTACTTGCTTCATCAAATAAGAATGCAATTTATTGGGAAGACCCTTTTTACGACAGCGGTGAATTGGAACAGCTCAATATTCAACTCGATTCACTGGAGTCATTTACCCGGGAAGTCATCACCTTGCAAGAGATGGAAAAAACTAAATCCAACTTTGGAATGAAACAAGACTCCATCCAAGATGAAAATGAACCTTCGTAACATGTCTTTTCGCACTCGCGGCAACTGTCGTTTTCGTTTATAATGGATAGTAGATGATTAATAAGATCAGGTTCAGCCATTTACGAATGGCTGACCTTTTTTTACGGACCGAAAGAAGTGAAGGCCATGAACCGACATACCTTTGAAGAGACGGTAAAATGTGAATTGACTATGACAACGAGTGCTCGTAATGGGATTGAAAAAATCGCCAAAGACGAACATTCTTTTTTTGCTATGCAAAAATCATTCTATGTACATATCGAAAAAAGACCTGAAAATCAGCAAGGAAGCCAAGCGTTTTCCTTTTTCTTTGACCCTGAGGAGAATGTAAAACTGAAAGAATTACTGGACGGCCGTGTTCCTGTGCTTGAATGCATCGTGAAAAATGATGGGTTCCTTGCGACTGGATTTCATGTGCGTGGCAAGCGGGAACCTGTAGCGACGAATCGACGTCTGCGAGCAACAATGAAATTCAAGTTAGGAAAGAGCTCTGGGATTTCGTTGCCCATCGATTTTGCGACACTTTTACGTGAGCTTCCGATTGCAGAAGAACGTTCGGAATATGTGAAAAAACGAATTGGTGGCTGGGAAGGCTACTTGCGGATCATGGAAAAGAATGCGGATGTTGAAGATATTCACGCCCGTGTAAAATCAGTCACATTGAGTGAAGATTTCCGACAAGCCTCTATCCGAATCGATGGTCTGTCAGGTAAAGCCTGGAGAACCATCACAGGATTTTCTGCAAAGTTTGCAGGCGTGGCTTATGATCTGGGGAATGTCGTCAATGCGGATAAGAAAACTAATCGCATTGACGTGGAACTGAAGAACAGCGCCATCCAAAATGCGCGTAAAACCGGTTTTCAAGGAAAAGATTTCGAGTCGATCGTTTTCAGTAACTTTGCAGAACTAAGCCAAGTAAGAAGGCTAAGAAGAGGATTCAAGGATTTGCAAGACGGACTAGCCGCGAATGCGAACCTGGAAAAAATCTTATTTGAAGAACGTCCAGTTGTAAAAATAACGAATCGCAGGGAGCCCCTTGAGTTCGAAACCTCTCTGAATGAGTTCCAACAGGAAGCAGTTAACGGAGCGATGAATGCGAGTGACTTGTATGTCATCCAAGGACCTCCTGGAACAGGAAAGACCACGGTTATTTCAGAAATTTGTAATCAGGCTGTAAAAGCAGGTTTGCGTACACTCGTCGCCTCTCAAGCAAATCTAGCAGTAGATAATGCATTAGGAAGGCTACTCAACAACCAAGACATCCGGATTTTGAGGTACGGTAGGACGGAAAGTATTGAAGAAGAAGGCCGCAAATTCATTGAAGAAAATGTAGCGGAGCATTGGCGTACTCAAACGTTAGAAGCGATGGAGTCCCAGCTAGAACAACATAGTAAGCTTGAATCCAACCTACGTTTAGAGGAAGAAACATTAGATCAGAAAAACAAAACGCTGATTGAGCGAAGAGTTGAGTTACTAGAGCAACAGCAGCGATGGAATGATGATAAAGAACAACTTCGTACAATTCAACAGGAAATAAAAGAAGTACAGCTCAAAAAAAAGGAATTACAACTTGCAATTGAAAAAAATGAAGCTACGAAGAAATCATCTGAGGGCAAGTTAGAAGAAGCCAAGCATGAAATTATTCGATTAGATACGTTAACGACTGGGGTATCTGAAGGAAAGCCTATGCTGAGTGAACTTGAAAGTGAACGCAAACAACTAAAAGAGCGAATTGACTTACTCAAAACGAGTCAATCGTTAACTGAAATGGTTGCACAAGTAAATGAGTTGCAGACTTCAATTGACCATACATTAGCACGAATTGAATCTTATCAAAAAGCTCTTATTAAAATGACGACAGTAGGAAAGTTGAACGATTTGAAAGATCTTTTGGACGAAGTTGAGTTTGTTCCGCCTCCACAACTAGATCACAAGATGACCGAGCTGATACGTCAAATTGATCGAATTCAAGAAGTGGGAGGAGAAGAGAGCTTTACAGCGTGGTCTGATACGGTTGCCCGAGTTGATAAAGCAATTACTACCGTAACAAAAATCCTGGAAGAGCATCAATTTCATAATCGTATACGCATTCCAAAAGGATTCAGGAATCGCCATTCTCTGCAGTCAATCCAAGAAACAGTTAGTCGGGTTGGACGTTATTTAGTTCAGCCCAATGTGAAAAAGATTTTAAGCACAACGTCCTTTTCAGTGGAATCCTATGATTGTCTGGAAAACTTAACAAAAGCGGTGGGGTTACTGCATGATCGCAAGAATTTCATTTCTGCGTTTCTTATAGAAGCACAATCCACGACTTCGTTGTTTGAAGACATTAAAAAGAAAGTAACAGAAGTCTTTAATGAGAACCTTTCAACATTAACGGCTAAACATAAGCAACTGCAAGGTCGTTTTGACCAGTTAAACGGGCAACTGTCAGAGGTCCAATATCTGAGTGATGAAACTTCGTCACCTGAAGCGATAGCTACGGTTCTTAGTGAGGTTGAAATTTCACATGAAGCTATATCCAAAACTATAAAAGACACTCTGGAAGCAGAGAAATCCTTGGAAGTAACAAAGCAAGGTCTTGAAAAAGCTCTTGAACAAAGGGAGACAATTCGAGCTGCCCTCCAATCATACTCAAACCTAGAAATTGAACAATATGAGCAACTGAATGAACTCAACGTTACTATTGGTGAGAGGCAGACGCAGGAAGGGAAGCTTACACAATCTTTATTAAATGACCCAGCTCCACTTTTGACTGAGAATGCGCAAGCTGAAAAAGAAGTGGAACAACAATTAGAGTTGGTTACTAAGCAATTAGCGAACGTTCCAGCCATCCAATCTGTTCAAAAAATGTGGCATCAGATGCTTACAGAAGCAAGCCCTTATGATTTGGACGAAATCCGGAAATTATATGTCAAACACGCAAATGTGATCGGCACTACGTGTGTCGCTTCCGCTCGTAAAGAATTTGTAGAAGAATATCCGGTATTCGATTTAGTCATTATTGACGAAGTTTCAAAAGCAACCCCACCTGAATTGTTACTCCCGATGCTAAAAGGGAAAAAAATCGTGCTCGTAGGTGATCATCATCAGCTCCCACCACTTGTTGGACAAGAAACGATGGAAGAGTTCTTAGAAGAAATGCCTGATGATGAACAGAAAAAAGATATGGAGCGTCTTTTGAAAGAATCTCTATTTGAACGGTTGTTCAGAACGTTGCCGAAGCAAAATAAGACGATGTTAGGTATTCAGTACAGAATGCACGAACGCATCATGAAGTCGATCACGCCGTTCTACAATGAAAACGGCTATGAGCTCCTTTGTGGCCTTCCTGATTCTGATGCGGCACGAGCACATCATCTTAAAACAGATATTATTGGACCTGAAGATCATCTACTTTGGATTGATCAACCTAATTCACCTGATTACTATGAAGCGAAGCCAAAAGGTGGTACAAGCCGCTACAATGAAAGTGAACTGTCAGCCATTCGTGACATGATAAAAAACTTGGATCAGGCTACGGCAACAGCGATTGAAGAAGGCAAAATTCCAGTAAATACGAAGAAACAAGTGGGCGTAATCAGCTTCTACGGGGAGCAAGTTAAACGCATCAATCAGCTTATTCAAGAGGAACTACAAACAGAGCATTTGACGTTCCGAACGGGTTCCGTCGATAAATTCCAAGGGATGGAAATGGACATCATCATAGTTAGTTTTGTTCGGAATCATGGGGAGGCGAGTGGTGAGATTGGTTTTGCGAAGGACTATAGACGTCTCAATGTCGCACTCTCTCGAGCGAAAGAACTGCTGATGATTGTCGGGAGTTCTGACATGTTCATCAACAAACCTAAATCGAAAATGACTCGTGATATGTACCAACATCTATACGACGAAATCAGCAGGCAAGGTGGTATCCGATCCATTACTGAATCCGTTACCTAACGACGGGAGGGGAAACTCAAATTGGAAGAGTTGAAAAAACAACTGCAAAAAGAATTGCAACAATCATTGGATTGTAAAGTTCTAGATGACCAATCGTGGGGATTCACAGCACACAAAGTGCTTGTTTCTTACACTACCGTAACGAAAACCAAAATGGATGTTTTGATGAAAATGATGTTGATGTCTGTGCAACAACTTAGCATAGAACGTCCAGATGAACTTGCCCAATTGTTAGGTGTTGAATTATTATTTGTTGAAGATCTTCTTTCCATTATGAAAGGTGCAGGACTTGTAGTGAATAAAGGCATCTGGTCAATTACAGAATTAGGAGTTTCCCAATTGACTACCGGAATGCTCCTTCATGAAACGGAAGCGGAAGAGTCGGTCCTTGTAGTAAGTCCACTTCACAACGAATTCCTGGATGTAGAGAAATCTCAACCTCTTCAAGAAAATCTTGATCCCTTCCGATATGAAAAGGATCCAAGTAAATGGGCTACAAGTGACATTTCTACTGATTCCTTGCAGTCGGAGCTTGCTGCATTAGTAGAACAGGACAATACTACGGAACGACAACGAGTCGTGGAACAAGTATTGAAAGTTGAAAAAATCGAGCAGTTTCAAATACCTTGTTTCGAATTTCACATCTACAATACAAATCAGGATGCCTTATATGCGAGAATTTGGAATACGTTTACGGAACAGTGGGATGAAACGTTGGAACAACTTGTGCATACCAATGAGCGTTCAAGTTGGCGTGACCGTTACTTAACTAAAGAGGAGGAATATCATACATGAAACGTAATGCAGCGTATTGGACAAAACAGTTGAAGTTAGAAACCCATCCGGAAGGTGGCAGCTTCGCTAGCTCTTTTGCAGCTGGAAGCAAGATTGAAACACCCACGGGAACCAGACCGCTTTATACAAGTATTTACTTCATGTTAGCGGATGGGGAAATTTCTCATTTTCATCAGCTCCAGTCAGACGAACTTTGGTATTATCACGATGGAAATGCTTTAACCGTCCATATGATTTCAACTGATGGAGAGTATTCATCAGTGAAACTAGGATTGGACCTGGAAAAAGGAGAGCAACCGCAAATCCTCGTTCCTGCGGGGGCTGTATTTGGTTCATCTATGATTGAAAGTGGAGACTATGCCCTCGTGGGATGTATGGTATCGCCTGGATTTGATTTTGAGGATTTCAAATTGTTCACGGAAGAAGAGTTGGTAGAACAGTTTCCTCAACATACAGAGATTATTAAAAAGATGACACCATAAAAAGACGTTCAGCCGAATGTGGCTGAACGTCTTTTACAATATATTAGCTTATTCACTATCTGTTTTGACCTCTACAGGCTTGTCAGATGTAACGGAAGCACCAGAATCAGCTGATAAAAAGTCTTTGAGTGCTTGCGTGTTTTCATCAAAGTCTATAGCTAGGACTGCCCCGACACCTGGAATCCGTTGATCTTCATAAGACCCGTCAATTGGCAAACGCATGGATTCTATCCCGGATTCTTTGTTGCTCAACAACCCTTTGCCGATTGAAATCATAGTTTTCTTATCTAGGTTTGTGTGTACGTAACTGTCGGCCATTCCAAGTAACTTAGGAAGACTTAGTATACTGTGTAGACTTGAAGCTTCGGTTTTTAACTTGGCTAGAGCTTCTTGCTGTCGATCCACACGCCCGAAATCACTTTTGCTATCATGCCGGAATCGTACATAACCTAACAATTCATTCCCGTTAAGACGTTGAACGCCGGGTTCTAGCGTCATGTTAATGCCGTGAGACATTTTATAGGGGATATCGACTTCAATTCCATCGGGAGCAATAACATCGACCATCTTAGGGAAACCATCGAAATTGACTTCTGCATAATAATGAATGTCTATCCCTAAGTTCTCTTTGATCGTTTGACGAACAAGCTCTGGGCCACCCAATGAGTAAGCTGCATTCATTTTATGTTTACCGTGCCCGGGGATATCGACGTAAATATCACGCATGACGGAGACTGTTTTCAATTCTTTCGTGTCCTGATTATAGTGTCCAATCATCAGTGAATCAGAACGTCCTTCATCGTCATTTGGACGAGCATCTGATCCTAATAGTAAAATATTGATCTCCCCATATTGTGGTTCAGGAGCGTTAAATATATCTTCTTCACCTTTATTAGGTTTTTCGCCTGCGAGGGATTGTCCAGCTTTAAACTGATCAATCAAAAAATAGGCCGCACCACCGATAAGGAGGAATAATAGGAGTAGAATCACCCAGATTTTTTTCTTTTTTTTACGAGTTCTGCGTTCAGAACGGTTCATAGTGCCACCACCTGTAGTTGGTTCCGCAAATATGCGGTTTGTTGCTTGATAAGTAGGACGCATCTCTACAAGAAATGTTTTCTCAAATCATTTATTAGTCTCTAACTAATGAAGCATACGACGTAACTCGATTTTTTGCAATAGTTAACTACCTGTCGAAAGTATGGATTGTGATTGCATAGAGAGGGTATGCTAGTTATAATAGCATTTGAATAGATGGTTGACTCACCTTTATAGTAAAGGTGTGACGGATTGTCCTTGTCTTCTCCGTCTGACAGGACTTTTTTTGTTTCTCTAATTCACTAAAAAAAATTATGGCTATAGTTGAAAGGAGATGTGTGATGTTTTTTATTGAAGCTAAACGAATCGTTACCGTTATTTTAGGTGCGTTATTATTAGCGGTATCATTGAACTTATTTCTGATTAACGCGAACGTTTACGCAAGTGGTTTTGCAGGGATTGCCCAACTACTCTCAAGTGTTCTTTCTGATTTTGCAGGAATAACTGTCTCTACAGGGGTGCTCCTCTTAGTATTGAACGTTCCGGTTTTCATACTGGGATGGTTTAAAGTAGGGAAAGGCTTTACCATTTACAGTATCGTTTCTGTAATTTTCACAACGATTTTTATGGGGGTTCTTCCTGTAATGTCGTTATCTGATGATATTATCCTCAATGCTGTATTTGGCGGAGTTATCGGAGGGGTTGGCGTCGGGATTTCCCTGAAACTGGGAGCTTCTACAGGAGGAATGGATATCGTTGCAATGGTATTGTCCCGTTTACAAGATAAGCCGATTGGAACCTATTTCTTATTACTGAACGGGATCATTATTGTGGCAGCTGGATTTTTATACGAACCGGAAAATGCGCTATATACGATGGTCGCCCTTTATGTATCCACTGCAGTAATTGATGCGATCCATACACGTCATGAGAAAGTGACAGCCATGATTGTAACTCGTAAAGCAGACGAGCTGCAGGAGGCCATTCATAACCAGATGGTGAGAGGAATTACAATCTTGCCTGCTAAAGGTGGATATACGAAAGAAGAAAAGAATATGATGTACTTAGTCATAACACGATATGAACTGTACGATTTGGAAAAAATAATTAATGAAGTCGATCCACATGCTTTTGCAAATATCGTTCAGACTGTAGGCATTTTTGGTTTCTTCCGTCGCGAAGGTCAGTCGATCACCTAAGGTTGGAACACCCTGCTATGAAGCACAGCAGGGTGTTTTTTTACTTGCTCTTACCCCGCTCAGACTTTCTATAAAGTTCTTTTAGTGCCTCACGTTTTTCACCGTATGTAGAATAATCAGCTGAGAATTCTTCACGTCCCGGTAACGTAGGGGGTTTTGACTTCTTTTCACCATCTATATTGCGTTTCGCCATTTGCAAACCTCCTTTTTAAAAAGTATGTGTAGTAATGGATGCTTTTAGTCACCGCTTGAAGGTGGACGCCATACTTATAGAGTGAAAGGGGAGGATGGGTTGGTAACCGTTACTTCTGTACAAATTGAAGGGCATAGTTTTACAGCTGTCTCCGTTTTGCTTCCGAAAACTACTTTGCTGACAGTTTCAAACGAGAACGGGTATATCATGTGTGGCGCACTTGACGTTGGATTGTTGAACAAGTTGCTGTCAGATCGCCGTATTGTAGCGGGGCGCGCCACTGGTGTGAAAACAATTGACGAGTTACTTGCGGCACCGCTGGAATCAGTGACGCTTGAAGCGGAAGAATGGGGTATTACGGCAGGAATGACCGGAGAACAAGCATTGTTGAAGATGATTTAGTGTGAAAAAGAAAACGAAACAAGAATCTCTGGGTTTCATTGAGATTCTTGTTTTGTTTTTGACACATTACCTCAATAAGTTTGTTTGAAATCGGGGATTATTGTTGCGATTCCCTATCTGATGTTTTATGATGAAAATGAGAAACAATCTCAATAACTACATAATCGCCATGCGGTCAACAGCGAATGGTTTTTGCGCATGGGAAAGGTGAGTGCTATGAAAAAAATCATTTTCGCTGCAATTGTTTGTGGCGTTACACTAGCAGCTCTTGCAGCACGTAATTTCACTGGAGTTTTCACGGACGGTCTGATCGTGGGGCTTCTGGTAATTACGATTTTAGCAGGCTCATCAGCCATCATCGCAGTCAAAGAACGCAGGAGACAAGCATGGCATTGAACAAATGATCTGAATGTAGCCGGCAGGTGATTTCTGCCGGCTTTGCTCTTTTAAAATGCAACTTTTCATTCAATCAGATAGGGGACAGCATATGAATATTCATGTAACTTACGGAGATGTAACAGAGTTAAAGGCAATTAAAGAAAGTTTAACAGCAGAACAACTTGTTCTGATGGAACTTGGAAACGAAGCTGTACTTATCCAAGAAAACGACGGTACTGCAGGGTTCGCTGAAGCAGATTCTTATACAGTACTCGATGCTTCAGGTGAAATTATCAATGGAAACTATGCAGTTTTCAATAACATTCCTGTCACTACAGAAGGAAGAGAACTTTTTGAACAACGATTCATGGGCCGCGCTAGGCAGATAGAAGATACTGAAGGGTTTTCTGCAATTCGAGTACTTCGTCCATTAGAAAGCGATACGTACGTCATTTTGACAAAGTGGGAAGATGAGGCGTCATTCAAAGCGTGGCAAAATTCTCAAGCTTACGCGAATGCACACAATAAGCGTGGGACAGACGAAGGTATTGACAAAAAACCAAATATATTCTCTCGTCCATCGTTTGTGACAACATACCAAAAAGTAGACTGAATGAACAGACAGAACCGGTTTCCTATTTCATAATGGGAAACCGGTTTTTTAGTTTTGCAAGTTATAAATGTTTAAAAATGATAGGCAAGTGAAAGAGAACACTATAGGTTGAACTGAGGAGGGGTTAAATTGAAGAAGAAAATCACAATCTTGCCATCATTGGCTCTTATGATTGGTCTGGCAGCATGTGGTGCTGAAGATGATTCAGAACAGGCGATTGCAGGAAAAGATGTTGAAAAGAATAATGAAGCTACTGAAACTGCGGATGACATGCAACCGGAACCATTCACTGTTCTAGTAGATTTGAAAGATGCGGATGGTCAAACTACTGGAACTGCAGAATTGGAAGAGACTGAAGAGGGTATCAATGTGCATGTAAAGGCGGAAGGACTACCAGAAGGAAAACATGGACTCCATTTCCACGAGACGGGTGTTTGTGAAGCACCTGATTTCGAATCTGCAGGTGGCCACTTTAATCCGGATGAAAAGAATCATGGACTTGAAATGGAAGGAGGACCACATGCAGGTGATCTGCCTAATTTGGAAGTAGGAGAAGATGGGATTGTAGATGATGAATTCACGGCTGAAAATGTGACTTTGGGAACTGATGAACCTAATTCTTTGTTGAAAGATACGGGTACAGCACTCGTGATTCACGCCGGGGAAGATGACGGTGAAACTCAACCGTCCGGAGATTCAGGGGAACGTATTGCATGTGGCGTTATTAAGTAACAAAAAAATGGACAACCTAGAAATCAGGTTGTCCATTTTTTAGAGTTACATGAGAGAGGCGATAATTCCCCGCTCATCATCTAGTAGGAATTTAATACCCGTAGCGTAAGGATCTTGGTGAAGTTGTTCTTCAATCCATAACCTAAGTGCTTGGGTCATGTCGAATGTATTCATGTTGACGGTCATCCCGTTGACAGAAGCTTCTGCATAAAAACCTTCGTCATCATCATAGAACAGTTCAACTTCTACTTGCTCTGGTGTAACGGATTTGTTTTTTGCCTGATGCAGGCAAATAGCATTAATGATGTCTTGTTCCTCAATCATCAGTTCTGCCACCGGTGCATGTCATCTTTATCCTGTTTCTTTTTCTTGAAATACAGATAAGCCATTCGGATAACGCCGATAATAGCGATGATCGCAAAGACATTAACGAGTAAGCCTAAAATCGAACCAAGCATACCCATGTTGGCAAACAAACCTCCGAATAGAAGTCCTGCTAAACCACCAAGCATAAGGCCTTTCATCAGCCCTCCAGATTTTGGTTTTGCTGCTTGTGATCCGTTGTTTTTAGTGAAGGAAGTATTGTCCTTCTTATCGACTGCTGGTTTGTTGAAATTGTTTTGGTTAGGTGAAAATCCTTTTTTGCCTGATTTGTAGCCTTTCGCTTCTGCAGATGGTGAATGATCATTAAACACGATCGTTCCAATCGGTGAAAGAATGAGCGTGAGTGCTAAAAACGCTGCTGCAATTTTTTTCATGAACTAGTAAAACCTCCGATGAAGTAATGGATTGATCTCAATCCTCTTCACCATTGTACAATAGAATGATTCAAAGTTAAAATGGTTCACTCATTACAATTGAGGAACGAACGTTTTACAGTCTGTTTCACTGCTGGACTTTGCATGATTGCCTTTCTTGCTGACAACATAAATTTCGTCGGCTTCACACTTGTTTCCCTCAGACCAAAACTTACAATTATTCACTTCACATCGAATCCGCTGTCCCATTCCGAGCACCTCCTTTTTTGTATAGGATGTGCAAGACATACGCCACTATACAAAGTAAATAAATATTAATTAAATGCCAAACTAAAAACTTGAAGTATATGAAAAAGAGGCGTATAGTGACTTGATGGTAATCTGATTAGGAGATTATGACATGCGGATTTGTAAAAAAATTACGTATTATTCAGCACATAGTTTTCCTAGCTTCAGAACAAAATACATTAAACTAAAAAAGGGGATTTGCACATGACTACGCCGCTCAATCCTGAAGAAGCAGCAAACGTTGCTACAGAAGGCACACAGCTACCTTCCAATCAAAAACAAGATATTCTAGACCAGTTGCTTAAACCAGAAGTTCAAGAATCTTTGACAACTCTTGTCGAAAAACTTCCACAACTAACGGAGCTTGTTGACTTAATGACAAAATCCTATGATGTTGCCAAAGCAGTTGCAACAGACGAAGTATTGGTTAACGATACAACTGAATTCATGAAAGAAATCGTAGGTCCTGTAAAAGATTCTGCGAAAAATATGGCAGCGACTGTCATCGAAGCAAAAGATCTTGCATCAAAAAATACAGAGACAATCGGTTTGTTTGGTCTTATGAAGATGATCAAAGATCCTGAAGCTCAACGTGTTTTCCGTTTCTTGAGCGCTTACCTTGAAATTGCTGGACAACGCAACCATACAAAATAATTTGAACTAACTATTAGTAGAAGGGGACTAGACAATGACCAAACACATCGTTATTTTAGGAGCAGGTTATGGCGGTCTTTTGACAGCGCTGAATGCTCGTAACTTCTTGTCAGAAAGTGATGCAACTATCACACTTGTTAACCAAACACCAACTCACCAAATTATTACAGAGCTTCACCGATTAGCTGGAGGTACGACTAGCGAAGGTGCGGTTGCACTACCTCTTGAAAAACTACTTGCTGGTAAAGGAGTAGAATTGAAAATCGCTACTGTTGAGAACTTTGACGTGAATACGAAAAAAGTGAACTTGGCGGGCGGAGAGACACTTACTTATGATGCACTAGTTGTTGCACTTGGTAGTAAAACAGCGTACTTCGGAATTCCAGGACTTGAAGAAAATAGTATGGTTCTTAAATCCGCTAGTGAAGCGAACAAAATCTTTAAACACATCGTCGACCGCATCAAAGCGTATGCAACTTCTCGCGACGAAGCTGATGCGACAATCATGATCGGTGGCGGCGGTTTAACAGGCGTTGAGCTTGTTGGTGAAATCGTAGACAACATGCCTAAAATTGCACGTGAGCACGGTGTAAACCCTGCTGATTTGAAGATTATGCTTGTTGAAGCTGGTCCGAAAATCCTTCCAGTACTACCTGATCACTTGATCGAGCGTGCAACTGAAAGTCTTGCAAAACGTGGCGTTGAGTTCTTAATCGGACTACCTGTCACAAATGTTGAAGGTAACGAAATTTCACTGAAAGACGGCCGTGTCATTAAAGCGAATACATTCGTTTGGACAGGTGGCGTTACTGGTAATCCACTCGTTGGAGAATCTGGTATTGAAGTCGACCGTGGTCGTGCAACAGTAAACGAATTCCTTCAATCTAAATCTCACCCTGATGTATTTGTTGTCGGTGACAGCGCTGTTGCTTTCCCTGCAGAAGAGGGAGCACGTCCATACGCACCAACTGCTCAAAACGCTTGGCAGATGGGCGAACTTGTTGGATACAACGTGTACGCGATGCTTACAGGCAAGTCTATGGAAGTGTTCAACCCAGTAAATTCTGGTACACTTGCTAGCCTTGGCCGTAAAGATGCAGTTGCATCAATCGGTGGAAACAATACTTCCCTTAAGGGAATGCCAGCTTCATTGATGAAAGAAGCAAGTAACATCCGATACTTGACTCACATCAAGGGACTATTCGGTCTCGCTTACTAAGAAATACTAGAGGACAGTCACAGAACTTCAGTGCATACTGAGTTCTGTGACTGTCTTTTTTATTATTTAAGGAACGATTATGATTCGAGTTGTATACTATATTCTTACTAAGTTGTTTGCTAATAGTCAGAACGATTCGTCATTTGACAGAAGAAAACTAGATTCGCTATAGTTAGCAATGACGGCAATTTAGTCCGTGCAAAAAAGGAGAGTTGTATGCACGTAAAGTATTGGAAACCAATTAAAGCGCCAGCGCCGAGGAAATCGCACAGATTCTCGGCAGACGAGGTGGAGGTTCATCGAACATTCGGCGGATGCCTCCTGATCGCAGATACCCGATCACATGCAGTTCCTAAAACACAGAGGTAACTCGGTGACACAACAGGGATGTAGCAGGTATCATACAAATTTAATGGCCAGTCCGGGCAGAACTGCCTGAACGACCTATACAGTTTTGACTCCGGGCTGCCTGATGCGGAGGAACAATTATGTGCGGAATTGTAGGCTATAACGGAAAGAACCAAGCAGCAGAGATTTTATTGAAAGGGCTGGAGAAGCTCGAATACAGAGGATATGACTCTGCAGGGATTGCATTCCAGACTTCTAAAGGCGTGCAAATGTTCAAGGAAAAAGGACGTATTGCGGATTTAAGAGACGCAGTAACGGAAGAAATCGATGCACACGTCGGGATCGGCCATACGCGCTGGGCGACTCATGGTGTACCAGATCAGAAAAACTCACATCCACATAAAAGTGCATCTGGACGTTTTACACTTGTCCATAATGGTGTCATTGAAAACTATGAAAAACTGACTCGTGAATACTTGCAAGATATCCAGTTCGTTTCTGATACGGATACGGAAGTCATTGTCCAACTGATTGAGTTCTTTGCAAACACGGGAATGACAACAGACGAAGCGTTCCGTAAAGCGTTATCGTTGTTGCGTGGTTCGTATGCGATTGCGATGTTAGACGAACAAGATCCGGATACGATCTTTGTTGCGAAAAATCGCAGTCCATTATTAGTTGGAATAAGTGAAGAGTGCAATGTGGTGGCATCTGACGCCATGGCGATGCTTCAAGTGACTGATCAGTTCATCGAGTTACATGACGGTGAAGTTGTTTTGCTTGGGAAAGATGGCATTGTAATCGAAACTCTTGATGGCGATAAAATCGAGCGGGCTCCTTATACAGCGGAACTCGATATGAGTGATATTGAAAAAGGGACATATCCTCATTATATGTTAAAGGAAATCGATGAGCAGCCAGGTGTGATGCGTAAAATCATCGATGCTTACAGCACGGAAGAGGGCGCTTTGGATATTGACCCGTATATTAAGCAAGCATTTCAACATGCAGACCGTCTTTATATTATCGCAGCAGGAACAAGCTACCATGCGGGCTTAATAGGAAAAGAATACTTTGAAAAACTAGCTGGTTTACCGGTTGAAGTCCACATTTCTAGTGAGTTTGGCTATAATATGCCACTTCTTTCTAAAAAGCCATTGTTCTTGTTTATTACACAATCTGGCGAAACTGCAGATAGTCGACAAGTGCTTGTAAAAGTGAAAGCACTAGGATATCCATCAATCACAATGACCAATGTGCCGGGCTCTACGTTATCGCGTGAAGCGGACCATACGTTGTTGTTGCATGCAGGACCAGAAATCGCTGTGGCATCGACTAAAGCGTATACGGCTCAACTCGCAGTGCTTGCGATCACAGCTTATTCATTAGGCGGAGGTTCGCGGAAGCTGGACTTGAAAAAAGAGTTAGCAATTGCAGCTAACGCGATTCAAACGTTAACGGATGCTAAAGAAGAGATTGAAAAAATCGCTATAGAGCTATTAACCGATAAGCGTAACGCCTTTTTCATCGGACGTAATCTCGACTATTATGTGAGCTTAGAAGGTGCGCTAAAGCTGAAAGAGATCTCCTATATCCAAGCAGAAGGATTTGCAGGAGGAGAACTGAAGCACGGAACAATCGCATTGATTGAAGAAGGGACTCCGGTCATCGCACTTGCGACTCAAGCAACTGTCAGCCCTAATTTACGAGGTAATGTAAAAGAAGTCACAGCCCGTGGCGCACACGCCTGCATCATCTCGATGGAAGGTGAAAGTGAACCAGGAGATCGACTCATCTTGCCTCATGTCCATGAGCTATTGACACCACTAGTAACAGTTATTCCGCTTCAATTGTTGAGCTATTATGCATCATTGCAGCGGGGATGTGACGTGGATAAGCCGCGGAATTTGGCGAAAAGTGTTACCGTGGAGTAAGAAAATTTAAATTAAATAGAATTGCATAAATTAACCTCTTTGGATAGAATTGTCTAAAGAGGTTTTTTATTTGTATTTAGAAAAGCTGTGATTGATTGGTTAGGGAGTACGCCTTTTTAGGATTCAAGTTTATACGGTATTCCGGCCAGTTTTAACTTAGAGAAGTGGTGTATGTTATGGGCAGAGAACGACCAGGTTTATTAGCACTAGTGGTACTTACATGGATTGCTTATATCATCTGTGCAATGATATTTGGATTTAGTCAGTGGTTTGTCGATAGTCTCGGTATCGCGTCTATTGTTCTGCCGGGAATATTACTTTTTATTGTTTGGAAGAATAAAGAAAATAAAAATGATTTTTTAAATTAACTTAGTTACATCAACTGGCTCAGTTGTGGAAAACGGGTTGCGATTCAAAGTTGCCATTATATTAAACGGGAAAATTATTATAAGAGATAAAGAAAGTCAAAATCGGAGGTGACTATGAATGGAGAACTATGGAATGCCACCAGGATTCTGGACAGAATTTATTATAATAATATTAATTATTATTCTCCTAGTAGGCATTATTCCAGCTGTGTTTCGTTATAAAATGAGAGCTGATAAAAAGAAGTGGTTTTCTTATAATCATATAAATAAGTTCCATAAAAAAATCGATTGGACATTGCGTATAGTTTATATGATTTCTTTAATAGTGAGTGCAATATTTTTTTATACAAAGCCTCTTTTAATATCTATTATTCTTGCAGTTTTCGTATTAAGTCAAATCAGTGTCCAGGCATTTATAGAATGGAAGTTTTCGGAAAACAGGAGAAATTTTAAGGTTTCTCTAATCCAACTTGGTTTAACTTTAATTACCTTAGTGGGTGTATTCTTCTGGATAAAATATTACTTCTGAAAGTATTTTATTTTAGGTAATAACACTAACCGACCTCAACCTTGAATAAATATTGGATCATCTAAAATAAGGATTATCCATCACACTGGCTAGATTTTTAAGTAAGAATGATACACATTATTGAAAATAAGTTGTTCGAGAAAAGGGCTGAAATTCAGAACGGACGGGAGTGTTTTTGTGGATTTTGGAAGTGAATACTTGAAGATTGTGAAAGAAAGATTTGAAAATGTTAAAGAGTTGGGAGATAAAACAATAAGCCAATTATCTGAGGAAGATATACACTGGCGATTAAACGAGTCTTCAAATAGTATTGCGATTATTGCAAAACACGTAAGTGGAAATATGATTTCCAGATGGTCAGACTTTTTAACTACGGATGGAGAAAAGGCATCTAGAAATCGTGATCAGGAATTTGAAGATGACATTTCCTCAAGACAAGAGATGATAACTATTTGGGAAAAAGGCTGGATTATTCTTCTTGATACACTGAATGGGTTAGAAAACCAAGACTTATTGAAAAATATTACCATTCGTGGTGAGAAGCACACTGTGCTAGAAGCAATCGAAAGGCAACTGGCTCATTATGCTTATCACGTTGGTCAGATGGTTTATATTGGGAAGCAATTAAAAGATGAAAACTGGGAAACCCTTAGCATCCCAAAAGGAAAATCAGATGATTACTTACAACAGAAGTTAAAAAAACATCAGTCTAAGTAATATTAGACACTTGTTCTGGAAATGAGGGCTTTGCAGGACCTAACCTTACTAAAAATACGGGAGATGACTTTGTGAAAAGATGGCTACCATGCATCACTTTGCTGTTCGTTTTGATTGGAATCCTCAGTGCTTGCAACGATCAGAGCATTGTTAAACTGAAGGGGGAAAGTGATCATTGGGAGGGGACATTCGTGATGACTCATCCTTTCAAAAAGAAGAGTACAGAGGCCCTTTCCTATACGGACTATGAGTTGAGGGTGACATTCAAAGGGAAGTCCAAGGAGTTGGAAGGTGTGAATACATTGGAATATGGCTATGAAACAGATTTAATAGGCGCGAGCACAGAGCAGCGTTTTCCCGACCTTCCCGAAAATAAGACATTTTCGCTTAAAGGGCAAGAAACTGGCGAGACCGCTATCGAGAAAGATGACAAGATTCTTATTACCATCAGGTGGGATGGACAGGAAGAATCATTCACTGTGGACTGACGAATTGCAGCAGTTCAAGGATTGAAGCAACACTAACACGACAGCTTGACAGGATTGAAGACAAAATCGATCGGATCTGACGATTGGCTGGTGGAAGACAGGTATGTATTTATAGCAGAAAAGTAATATATTTGTGCATTCAAATAGGCTGACGATTTCTTATTCTTAGATAAGAATAAATAAGTTGTAGAGATAGAGCGGGAGTTTATTGAAAATCAGTAATCCTTTCAAAAATCTATCTCTATTATCGGGTGCAGTTGTAGAAGAATCATCGTGCCTGAAACCGGCCGGTAAGTTTAGAATGGCTTGGTTTTTTCTAGGGATATTAAAAGTTTAATAATGAAAATGTATAGGCTATTAAAGCATGAAGAAATATTATTGAACAGTCGGGGTGATCCTATGGAAATTTATCAATTTAAAAAAGAAATGGGCAAAAAGGTCACACAATTCAGTTCGGATTTTATATTGACACGTATTGCCCTTACTCAGAAAGCAAATATTGGATGTATGCACTTAGAGGAGAACGGAGTAATTGGTTTCCATCAAGCTGTTGTACCTCAGCTTCTTTTGATTGTAAATGGTGGAGGTTTTGTTAGAGGGGAATCAAATGAATTTGTAAAAGTGCAAAGTGGTGAAGCGGTTTTTTGGGAGAAGGATGAATGGCACGAAACCAAAACCGATACTGGCTTAACGGCACTTGTAATACAAAGCGAAAAGTTAGATATTTCATCATTAATGTCTTTACAAAAATAGGGTTTCTTCACCATTCGGGGCGATTCTGTAACAAGGATTTTGTAACCTGTATCTATTTTCAGACCAGATGATTAGAGATATACCAAGAAAAGGGTGGGAATGTTCTGCATAATAAAAATCAACCTAAAAACCCTATTACCGTTCGAATAGTAGCAACGATAATTATACTCCTATCTTTATTATTACCGTATTTTGAGATAATAGCGTATAGTACAACACCATTTGTGATTCTCATAACTTTTTTAGCTTTTTACATTGTAGAAAGAAGTTATGGCAAAAAAACTGTGAATGGATAAATGAAGACAAAAAGCTTATTTCCAGAATTGGGGGGCATTTCTCGAAGAAGAATTGCACCCTTTTCAGTAATAGAGCCACTTTGTTGCATGGCGTAAGATGAAATGGAGGTTTATCGTGCTTAAGATAATAAACTTTACCCTAGCAATAGTTGTAATCACTTTATCGGGTTATAGCCTAATCACTAAAGACTTTTCGCTAATGCCTTACACGATGTTTGCGTTGGGGTTGTTCATGCTTCGTTTGGGGATTTCTGAGTTCCGCAAAAAGCAAAAGACGAATGCCATTATGATCATATTTGCTTCTACATTTATTTTTTTCGTTTCAATCTATACTATTTGACTTATTACCACAAATGGGGACG
This sequence comes from Sporosarcina sp. SAFN-010, assembly GCF_059415065.1. Taxonomy (NCBI): domain Bacteria; kingdom Bacillati; phylum Bacillota; class Bacilli; order Caryophanales; family Caryophanaceae; genus Sporosarcina; species Sporosarcina sp. SAFN-010. The sequence continues at coordinate 20,072 of NZ_JBPFDS010000025.1, forward strand.
TTTGCGTTAAAAGCGATCTCGTCTATATCGCAAATGAGCCAAAAAGAAATGAGCGGTTATCAAAAGGAGGTTTCTTTACTTGAAAAGACCTTTTAGTACATGGTCAATTGTTTTTATGGTTTTAGGATTAGTGGCATTTGTGGTTAATTGGATGACATATGAAATAATTGAATCTGTTGTTCTAGTCGGATATATCTTTTTAATACTTGGTATTATCTTTAGTTTTATCGCTTTTCTCAAAAGAGAAAAGGGTGTAATGAAAATAATGAACTGCTCCCTGTCAAGTAGACAGTGGAAATAATAAAAAATCGTTAAGCGGCTTGAGCTCTGAATTCTAAAGGG
>NZ_JBPFDS010000026.1:0-20205 GCF_059415065.1 Sporosarcina sp. SAFN-010
GTCTCAAGGCGCACGCTGATCCCTCCGGAGTCGTCCGTCTTCCGCTCCAAGCAACGGCGAGTACTATAAATAAAGCGTCCATTCATCAAACTGGCCACTTTAACGGAACAATATCTAAACGTTTGTTAATAGCCTGAAAACATATTGTTCACTATAAAAAAACGAGATGAAGAAATTGGAGAGGAAACTATTGTTAGGAGAACAGTTCTATAAGCGGGTAGGCAAATCACGAAATACATTTTTGATATTTGCGATTATAACCATTCTTTTCTATTCGGGAATATCATTCACCTTTGTAATCCCCGGACTGAAAGGGTTTAGTTTGTCTTCTATGGCTTTGACATTATTAATGTATTTCATTGCAGCAAACATATTTGTAGGCTTATTTAAAGATAGAATATGGTTTGTTTTTACGATTTGTATAATTTTAAACGGCCTTGGAATGGGTTGGCGTTTATGGCTTGAATGGGGAGAATTTAGTTTAGTTGAACATACGAGTCTGGCGGTTTATATCGGCTATCCAACTGTTAGTGCTATCATCATTACAATATTTTATGTCATCGGCAATTCTATATTTGGAAAGAAAGTCAACTTTTCATAAAGATAACAGAGCGTTTTAAATGAGCTATCTTCCACTATTGGGGACAATTCTGGCACAAGGAATTGCATATGATTTACATAAGGGCCAAATTGATGATAGAAACGGAGGGCTAAGATGCAATTTACTAAGAAATTAGGTGGTATCTTTATTCTCGTCCTTATTTTACTTTCTAGTTACATGTTTTTCATTTACACCCCTAACATTGAAAGTCGAGAATTAGTAGATTTTGATACAGTTAAGCCAAACTCTTTTAAAAAAATCACGAACCAAAGTGATATAAAAACAATTAAAAAATCTATAAGAAGGGCTAAAAGGATAAGCGGAGTAGCAGATATGGCTGATCCTACTCATATCTTGAAAATAAAAAATAAAGAATACTATTTGTGGATACACGAGAATTCTAAACGGGCAACTGTGATGAAAAAGAGCAATACGCATACAGTTTATGTTATAAACTCGGCAGAAGAGATTTATAGAATTTTAAATTAGATTAACTTCAAAACTTGCTACACCTATATTTTTTATTATCGAACAAAATATTTTTTGGGAAAACAAGAGTTAATAGCTTTTTATTAATAAGTACAAGACTACAATCGGGGGCTATTGTCTGATGTTCAAATTAATTAATCAGAATAGGGAATATAATTATTATGATTCTATGGACTATATTACTTATTAGTATTGCAATTGATACCTTTACACCTGACCTACCATTATCAGACATTCAAGTAATGAATACAGTTGTTTCATAAGGTTTATGCTTCAATTGGATGCATTTCTCGAAGAAGAATTGCACCCTTTTTCAGTATTAGAGCTAAATTGAAGAATGTACACTTGTTAGATGGAAACATTAATTATGCTAGTCTGATGATCATTTTGGAATGAAGGAGAACTGAGTATGACAAACAGAAAATTAACTAGCTTATTATTCGCATTGATCTTTACGAGTTCTATACTGTTAGGATGTTCAATCGATAAATCTGAACTTATTAAAGTGAAAGGGAATGGACTAACTTATAGCGAGTATTTCAAAGCTTATGATGGTTTAGATGAAAGGGAGGATATTACATACTACAAGCCTTTTCTAATAAATGAAGAAGGATCATCCTTGCCGATACAAATAAAAGATACTATGAATAAAATTGACTCAGACAAGCTGCCGTTTAAAGTGGATGAAGAGAAAGCTTATCTAGTGGAGTCGAAAGATAAAAACGGAAAAATAAAGCACCAGGTACAATTAAGCTATCTTGGTATGGATGAGTACGAACAAACTAATGATTTCTTTATCGTTTCAGTGACTGAAGCAGATAAAAATCCGATAGAATTATACGATATAACTGATCAGGTTGACTCGGTAGGAAACAAACTTATAAAAGAGCAGCTAACGGAAAATCTTTCTATCTATCAGCAAGTCCTGACAACGAATAGTGCGTTGCTATTTACGTATTATGAAGAAAATGAAAATGGAATAATCGCCACAGGGACTGCTGCTAATGAATTCTATGCATACTACAACGGACACATTTATCACATAGGGTATTTATTGGATAATGAAAAGAATGTTACCGAAATGCAGAAAAAGATGTTGCAGTTCGTTCGTGAATATATCCTAGCTAGTAAGCTTCCTCTGTGACTAAATTAGTGAAGTAATAGGAAATTAATTTTGATTGTGCCACCATTGGGGGCTTTTACTGTACAACAATGTGCAAGAATAGAGCCATTTTGAAGAAGATTACAGGAGCGAAGAAATACGATAAGGAAGGAGAACAAGGGATGTCTAAAAATGTGATTTTAGCAATAGCAGGAATGATTGTAGGTTGGTTAATTATCAGCTTCTTTACAAAGAGCTTTGATATGCAATACATAATTGTTGCGTTATTTGGGTTTTTGCTAGGTTATATAGTTAAAAAAGAAGAGAAGGAAGACTGAATTGCATTACTATAATTGGTGGAGATTCTGGCATTTAGAATCTACTCCCATTCATTAATAGGGATAGTCTACGAGATAATGAGGGAAAATAAATTTTAAATAAAAGGGAGTTTTTTTATTGAAACAAGCTTTACTAGTTATTGATGCACAACAAGAACTAATTGATGGTAATGAAAAAGAGTGTAGCGTCTTTAATAAGACTTCATTGTTGGATAATATTAATACAGTGGTAGAAAAAGCAAGTGCATCGGATAGTTTTGTTGTTTTCATAAGAGATAAAGATGTTGCTGAAGGCATAGGTAAGGGATTCGAGATCCATTCTGATATTCATATCCCTAAAGATTCTAAGACATTTGATAAAGAGGCGACAAATTCGTTTTATGAAACTCCATTATTGGTTTTTTTACAAGATAACATGGTTGAGCATCTTGTTATAATGGGCTGCAAAACGGAGCATTGTATTGATACTGCGGTTAGAACGGCAACAGTAAGTGGCTTCGATGTCACCTTAGTAGGCGATGGTCATTCAACAACGGACTCCCAATCTCTAACTGCTGAGCAAATCATAGCCCATCATAATGAAGCTCTTCATGGACATTACAACGTTGATAATTTTTCAGTGGTTAGAAATGTAAGTGAAAATTTGTTTGTTCCAAATCACAATGAGTTTCGATAAATGATATTTATAATTTCTTCATCAATTGGGCGCGATTAATGCATAAGGGTTGCCTTTGAATCCCTTAATTTAGTGAAGTAAGAATAATCAAAAGCTTGTATCTCTGATTACTTTGTGATCTAAGATGCAGGCTTTTTAGTTCAACTATAATATCTCTATCTAAACATAGTAGGAGCGCTTTTTAATATAAGATATTTAAGTTTTTAATGAGTTCTCTAGAGTTGGCCGATAGTCTTCTTATGATTTAAATAAGCGAAAGATTATTCTTTCTAAATGTCTTTGGGGCACTAGTAATTATTTTGGATGGCTTGAAATTAAAAGCGGGGGTAGAGGGATTATATTATTTAAGAACTTCTCAGCCAGGGTCATTTGAAATCTTAAGTTTAAGTGGCTGTTCATATCTATAGATTCATCTGCATGCCAAAAAGGAAATGTGCAATGTGGACGCACGCTTGGAACTATTAAGCAACTTCATGATGAGATTGCACGAAATGCGTTTTGAATACAAATAACGAAGCCACGCTCAAAAAATGAGTTTCCTCTGAACTGTTTATGGATAAGCTGTCTCTATAAGTGAACTGTAACTAAATTAGGAAAAGGTTCATTTATCATTTTCTGAGAACATTGGTTGAGGAGGAGTTCTGTTGAAGAAGGATAAGACTAAGCAGAATAAAAAAGAGATGAAACGGGAAACACTCACTACGCGCCAAGGGCATCCTGTGAAAGATAATCAGAACATCCGGACGATTGGAGACCGTGGTCCTGCAACACTTGAGAATTATCATTTCATAGAAAAGATTTCTCATTTTGATCGTGAAGAAATTCCGGAACGTGTCGTCCATGCGAGGGGCTCTGGTGCATTTGGTTATTTTGAAACTTATGGCAAGGCGGGGGATGAGCCAGTGGAGAAGTATACCCGTGCCAAAGTGTTTTCAGGTGAAGGGAAACGAACACCCCTATTGGCTCGTTTTTCTACTGTGGCAGGAGCAAAAGACTCTCCTGAAACTGCACGGGATCCAAGGGGATTTGCGGTGAAAATGTATACCGAAGACGGAAACTGGGACTTGGTCGGGAATAATTTGAAAATCTTTTTCATCCGTGATGCCATGAAGTTTCCGGACATGATTCACGCGTTCAAAGCTGACCCTGTATCGAATGTTCCGCATCCGCAACGGATGTTTGACTTTGTGTCTCGAACTCCGGAGTCTATCCATATGATTACCTTTCTGTTCTCGCCATGGGGCATCCCTGCGACCTATCGTCACATGCAAGGATCAGGTGTGAATACGTATAAGTGGGTGAATGAAAAAGGGGTGGCTGTACTGGTCAAATATCATTGGGAACCGAAACAAGGTATTCGTAATCTAACACAGGATGATGCAGATGAAGTTCAAGGGAAGAATGTAGGACATGCTACACAGGATTTGCATGAAGCGATAGAGCGTGAAGACTATCCGGAATGGGAATTATTTGTGCAGATTATGGAAGACGGATACCACCCTGAACTGGATTTCGATCCGCTCGACGATACAAAGCTCTGGCCGGAAGAGCAATTTCCTTGGTTGCCGGTGGGGCGTATGGTATTGAATCGTAACCCGGAGGATTTCCATATGGACATTGAGCAAGCTGCCTTCGGAACTGGAGTGCTTGTGGATGGTATGGACTTCTCAGATGACAAGATGCTACAAGGTCGGACATTCTCCTATTCGGATACGCAGCGTCATAGAGTAGGTACCAATTATTTGCAGCTACCTGTCAATGCACCTAAAACGGCTGTCCGCACCAATCAGCAAAGGGGACAGATGGATATTCGTGATTCCCGGGAGTCAGGTGAAAATCCTCATATCAATTATGAACCATCCATGCTTGGTGGATTTGAGGAAGTCCAAGAGGATACTCGACCACCACATCGACCAACGTATAACGCAGCAGCTATGAGTGCGCCAATAGACCGTCCGAATAATTATGGGCAAGCTGGTGAAACGTTCCGTCAGTTCGAGGATTGGGAGCGAAAAGAATTGATTAACAATCTTTCAGAGGCACTATCGGCATGCGATTCCCGTATTCAAGAAGCTATGATTGAACACTTCACCGAAGCAGATGAAGAATACGGCCGTCTCGTCAAAGAAGGCATTGAGAAAAAAGTAAGAGAAATGAAAGAAACAACTGCTGGATCCGACATTCCGGGGCGTGATTCAGGGAAGTCGAAATTTGGACAAGGGACTCCTGAGTCAAAAGAAGCGGTGGAGGATGCAGTTGAAAAAGGAAATGAAGCAGATCCTTATTAATAACTGAAACTAAGGAACCTCACACATTCAATGGATGCGTGAGGTTTATTTAATATAGAGTGTTTGTGCGAAATATAAGATTGAATACATAACAAATTCTTTTGGTGAATCAGGATTGAAAATTAGAATGGGAGAGGCGATCGTTAAAATTTAATATACTATCGTTGATGGATAGGTTTAGTTTTTTTCTGAGCTGTTCGAAATCGCACTGATATTGCGGTGAAGACAGTTAGTGATGTCCGCCTGTATATAGCGTAATTCAATCACAAATTAGAATGAAACTTTCTTATGATATAATTATGATTTTAAAATAAAGCTTGGACATTTAGATTTCCCCGTGGAGGAAGCAAAAAAAGCTTGTATGAAAAGACATATCCGGATGGGAAAATTGAATTTGGTGAAACTTAATACATAATTGCAACAGAATAAAGTACACCCACACAAGATGCAATTCCCCACAATGAAATTGAAGCATACTTATTGCTGAAAAATTAATATTTAGGGCGAAACTTAACCGTGAACAATGATGGAATGCATTTCCTAAATAAGTTGTTTATTTACTAAATGACTATGTGGGGTTGGTAGTTTTAAAAATTCCAAAGATGCAAAAAATCATGATAAAAAGTTCGGTTACTTAGAATCTATCGTAAAACCGTATGAAGAATCCAATGGAGTTTATGTGTAAATGGTCAGCAAATCTTAACATTGCACAAGTCTGTATTATATTTTTACAAAACACATTACTATTCCGCTTTATGGATATAAAAAGGATTAACTGAAATTACAATCATTCATATTTTATGTTATACTCATCCTGAATAAGTAATGGAAGGGGCATTATACATGTGTTGCTCATGCTGTCCAGTAGTTGAAAAATCCCTTATCTGAAAAGAAAATTATTAGATAAGGAGATTGAGATATGTTAGTTCAAAATAAAATTATTCAAAGTGTTAGAGATAAGTGTAGTGAAGATGAATTGGTTTCAGCATGTATGATGTACGGTTCTTTCACAAAGGGTGAAGGAGATCAGTACTCTGATGTTGAATTTTATATATTCATTAAAGATGATGAAGTGGATAATTTTAGTTCAGGAGTTTGGATTTCTGAAGTCTATCCAGCTGACTTAATCTTTTTCAATGAGTATGGCACAGAGGTAGTGATTTTTTCAAATATGGTACGGGGAGAATTTCATTTTCTTCCAGTATCAAAAATAGAAGTCATAAAAGATTTTAAGCCTACTGGAGTTTTTCCTGATCCTGAGTCTATGTATTTTTATGATTCTACGGAGCAATTAAAGACTTTGCTTTATAATTTAAGCGGACCTGGACCAGATCGAATGACCGATGAAAATGTAAACTTTGCATTTAATAACTTCGTGAATGCCTGGTTGATGGGTGTAAACGTGCTGAGAAGAGGAGAGTTAGCCCGTTCTCTGGAGTCATTAACCCATGTGCAAAAATATATATTACAATTGATAAGGGTAAAGGAAAATATGGTTGAACGTTGGCTAAACAGTACCAAAAATTTAGAAGAAGATATAAGTATAGAGTCATATCAAGACTATGTATCAATAACCTCGAAATTAGAGGAGAATGAAATAAAAAACGCTTATAAGAAAGCTTTGAATATAGTTGGAGCATTGAATGAGATGCTAGGCTCTCACTATATAATTGATGTTGACAATAATCTTATTAGCAAGCTCTACAACTACCTTAACGAATAACTCAAGTCTTGAAGTCCACTGCTTATAAGTAGTGGACTCTTCAATTTACTTGTTGTGATGTTGGGGAATTTATAGACTAACTACATTTATAGAAAAATTAAATTTCTAGTCAATAGTGAAATTCAAACATTTTTAGATGGAATTTTCTAAAGTGGATTTTGATAGGTAGATTTGAAGAGCTTAGAAATTGTTTCTTATGTCCGATATACTGATTGACAATTCAATCTAAACAATTTATGATATTGAAAAATGTGATGAACTGTTCGAAGTAGTTTTGTAACCTTGGAAACAGAGACTTGGTGGTAGGTGCGAACCAAGCAAGGTGCAATAACGAATTACAAACAGGGAGCTGACGATGTATTAGTCCGGTTTTGGCCGTTATCTATAATGAGTGAGCAGGATTTTTCTGCTAATTTGGGTGGTACCACGGAGCTTCCGTCCCTTCAATTTTGAGGGGAGGAGGCTTTTTTATTTTGTCTGGAAATTAGTGAGTAAGAAAGAATTCCAAGTGATATGTGGAGGAGATGAGGATATGAGAAAAGAAATGTCTGGTTGGTTGGCCATTATTCCTATTTTGTCATTGATTGCAGCAGCATCGATGTCTGTATTTGTTTGGAAAGCAGGAATGCTCATACCTCTGTTGATAGGCGTATTTGCAGCAGCCCTTATTGCTCGAGTGGCTGGTTTTGAATGGGATACTATTCAGAAGATGATGGTGAATGGCGTGAGTCGAGCATTGCCCGCAGTATTTATTCTATTATTGATTGGCATCATTGTTGGTTCGTGGATGGCAAGTGGGGTGATTCCAACTATTATTTTTTATGGATTGTCCCTCATTCATCCATCCATTTTCATCCCTGTTGTAGCATTGGTTACGGGGATTGTTTCGATAACACTTGGCAGTTCGTTTACATCAATCGCGACAGTTGGATTAGCATTTATGGCAATTGGAGAAGGACTTGGTTTTCCCGCTGGACTTGTAGGTGGGGCCGTAATTTCTGGTGCGTTCTTCGGCGATAAGCTCTCTCCTTTATCCGATACAACCAATATTGCGCCAGCGATGGCAGAGACAGATCTATTCACACATATTAAACATATGCTTTGGGACACAATTCCAGCTTTTGTTATTGCAATCGTTATGTACTGGTTTGTAGGTAATTCTTACGCAAGTGTTGGGAAGGTAGATTCAGATGTAATTGAAGGGATTAAAACTGGGCTATCAGATTTGTTTTTAATTCATCCACTACTTTTGCTGTTACCTGTTTTGACAATTGTGCTAATGGTGTTACGAGTGCCCGCAATTCCTGCGCTTGCAGGGGTGGGGATGCTCGGTGGAGTTGTAGCTGTTTTAGTACAAGGAATGCCAATCGCGCAAATCATACAAGTCATGACAAATGGATTTGCGTTGGAATCAGATGTTGCGGCTATTGACTCCTTGTTGAATCGTGGTGGATTGACATCTATGCTTACCACGGTTGCTCTCTTAGTAATTGCGACCGCACTCGGTGGTGTGCTGGAAGAGTCAGGTTCATTTGAAATCTTAACGAGGAAAATAATGGCGCGCGTACATTCTACAGGTAGTTTAATACTCTCAACAATTCTTTCGACATTCGTTGTTGCATTTGCGAGTGGTGCGCAGTTTTTGGCAATCGTTTTACCATCTAGAACATTTATCACGAAGTATAAAGAGATGAATATCGATACGAAAAACTTATCACGTTGCGTGGAGTCAGCAGGAACAGTAGGGATCAATCTCGTTCCATGGAGTGTACCGGCAGTTTTTGCAGCAGGCATTTTTGGTATTAGCCCAGGAGAATTTATCCCATACGCATTCTTTGTTTTCCTAGTCCCTCTTATTAATATCCTGTTCGGTTTTACAGGTTGGACCATTACGAAGAAACCGTACAATGTACAGCGAAAAGTTGTAACTGAAAAAGGAGATGATCCGATATGGGTGAAGTGATTTTACAAGTGTTGGGCACAGCACAGGATGCAGGATTACCGCAGCCCAATTGCTATTGCGATAATTGTACAAAAGCGATGGTAGACCCAACGTTCAAACGAAGAGCTGCGTCACTTGCCATTGTATTGCCTGAAAAAAAGCAATGGAATTTAATCGACGCAACGCCAGATTTTAAAGAGCAAATCGCCATGCTCCAACATGCACATGGAATGGAAGGTTACGTAATGGACAGTATCTTCCTTACTCATGCTCATATTGGTCATTATCCAGGTTTAATATTTTTAGGAAAAGAAGCGATGAACACGAAGAATGTACCCGTGTTTACTGGACCGTTAATGAAAACTGTTTTGGAAACTCATGCACCTTGGCGTCAGTTGACTGATCTGGGTAATATTCAAGTACAAGCAATCGAAGAGGGGATTCCAACTGGACTGGACGAGGATTTGGAAGTCGTACCAGTGAAAGTCCCTCATCGGAACGAATTCTCCGAGACATTTGGGTTTTGGATTAAAGGACCAAAGAAAAAGGTCTTATATATCCCTGATATTGATAGTTGGGAAGAGTGGAGTATAGATGTTGTTGAAGCGTGTAAGCAAGCAGATATTTGTCTGTTGGATGCAACGTTTTTTTCTGCAAGTGATTTAGCAGACATTGGAAGTAGTGGCCGAGATTTGAGTGAAATCCCTCATCCATTCATTACGGATACAATGGATCGGTTAAAGAGCATTACAGACACATGTGCAATTTACTTCACCCATTTCAATCACAGCAATCCTGCCCTGAAACAAGATAGTGAGGCACGGGATTTTATCGAAAAGAATGGTTTCCATATTGCGAATGATGGGATGATATTTGACTTGTAAATTAACAGTCACAGTAAATTATTTTAGAATCACGTTGTTAGTTATTAGTTTAAATCTGAAGAGTTAGCGTTTCGTAGGATTAAAGGAATCCTATGAAGCGTTTTTTTAATTGTTTTAGGACATTTTTAAAAGAGGAGTTTGGAACATTTTACCGAATCTATAGCCGATAAAGAAGATTTCTAAAGGAGATGGATGATAAATGAATCGTATCAATCTAATAGCATTAGGGGTAAGAGACATTCGAAAGTCTTTGGGTTTTTATAAGGAAATTGGATTTGAAGCATCTGTGGTAGGCGATGAAGAAAAGCCTGTCATAGTTTTCTTTAAAAATGAAGGATCTAAACTAGAGCTGTTTCCATTGGAAGAACTAGCAAAAGATATAAATCAAGAGAATCCGCCTGAGATTTCAACAGGAGGATTTCCGGGGTTTACGCTAGCCTACAATGGAAAATCCTCAGCTGAGGTAGATGAAATATTTAAGAAAGTGAAGGTTTCGGGGGCACAAGTTGTTAAACAACCACAAACACTTTCATGGGGCGGTTATGGAGGGTACTTTGTTGACCCGGATGGCTATTATTGGGAAGTTGCATATGGCGCTGATTGGGAGTTCGATGAGAATAATATGTTGATTATTTAATTATAGTGGTGAAAATACGGCTATTTACTTTATTTCAATAGTGAGCTTAATAAAAGCTTTGATCAAAGTATAAAACTGTTGGGAGTGTTTCACAGGAAAATATTTCATTCACTTCCTCCGATGTGGTAAATTGGAATAAATTCATATTTCCGAAGGAGGAGAATTGGTGAAGGAAAACTTAAAATTAGCTTTAATTGTTTCATTGTTTAGTTTAATTGTAGTGCCTATATTTTTTCTTATCCTTTCAGTAAATACAGGGAACTGGAAATTCTTCCTGTTCAGCATAGCACCCGCACTCACAGCGGGATTGACAGGGCTTCTTTTGACGCTTCAGCGAATGAAACAAACAAAGCAGATGAGTAAATTCTAAGAATCGAAAATGTGAATTCAGATGGTTGGATTTAAGAATGAACATTGAGAAGGAAATAAAAGGATGAACATGAATGGATAATTTTATAGGTAAACTGATATTAGCTGTTGTTCTATTTATGAGTGTATTCTATTTGCTGGATTGTCTATTGCGTCGCTACTTAAAACTAGAAAAAGTAAATTTCTTCAAAAATAACTATGTGAATGTTAAACATCAAAAAATTGATTGGACACTTCGATTTATTTTGGTTTTTGGTTTTCTAGTATTGACTATTATAATGTCTTCAGGTGAAAAGGCGACGACAACTGTCTTTTTCGTTTTTGTCTGTTATTCGTTGCTCAATGCAATCGTGTTGGAGTTAGTAAGAGCCTATATGCAGAAAAAGTACGCTGAAAACAAAAATGAGTATATCCCAACTCTTATTCAATTGAGCCTTCTCATTATAGTGGTCCCTACGTTCCTCTATACAAAACTTTTTGGATGATTTGACTAAGTTTGTCTTAGTCGTTAGAAAACAGGGTTAAATCGAATAAATCCCATGGTCTGGAAAAAACAAAAGAACTTCCTGAGGTATTTCAGGGAAGTTCTTTTTCTATGCTCAAAATTTGACTAGTAAGCGGACTTTCAATGCCTCACAACATATGTGCCACCTAGAAAATCGTGTATTCCTCGTTTGTCTTTCCGAAACATGATCATTCCTGCGCTGATAAGTATCGAAACACCAAAAGTTAGCATTCCAATCAAAAAGTAACCGACAATTTCTCTCATGAACATATTGGATAACGTGACATTACCATCGTCCACTCGCTTCACTTGGATGTGGCACATGCGTTTTCCAATGACGTATCCACTCCAGATAATAGGGATAACCATCAAATAGAGAGTATAGATTGACTGCCAAGCAATTCCATTTGCGAAACTAAATGAAAATGAACCTGTAAGGAGATAAGTAGCTGAAGCTATAATTGTTGCGAGTATCACAAAATCCAGAAAACTAGCTACCACTCTGACGCCTAATCCTGCGCGATTTGTATAAATCATTTCATCCATTCCTTCACGTGATTTTCTTTTTCAAATTAACCAATATCTTATTGTGCTCTCTAAATACTCTGATAGAATTAAAATTAGGAGAATTTTTGGTTAATATTAAAGTTGTTAGAATTATACCACAAATGGTCATGGAGATTGTCATATTTATTGAAACTGGATTAATAGATCCTACCTAAATGTATTTGAGTTGAAATTAGATAGAAAATTCCATGTAGCTTTTCAAAGGAGAGTAAGGTTTTGCGAACTACAATTATTTTTGTACGACATGCTCATTCTACCTATAGCCCCGATGAATTAGGAAGACCGCTGTCTAGTAAAGGTTTTACTGATGCAGCAACAATGAGCGAAGTGCTTAAGAAAGAATCCATTGATATTGTCATTTCTAGCCCATACAAAAGGGCAGTTCAAACAGTAGAAGCAATTGCCGAGTTTATTGACCATAAAGTGATCATTGACAATGGCTTTATGGAACGAAAATTGTCTGATCAACCTGTTGAAGATTTTGAATTTGCAATTAGGGAAGTGTGGAAGAATCCTACCCTTTCCTTGATGGGGGGAGAGTCCAATGAGATTGCGCAACTACGAGGAATCGAGGCAACTCTAAAGGTACTCGAGCTGTATGAAGGGAAAAACATTGCAATCGGGACTCATGGCAATATCATGGTACTAATTATGAATTATTTTGACGAACGTTTTGACTTCAGCTTCTGGAAAAACCTCGAGATGCCAGATGCGTATAAGTTGACTTTTGAAAATAAGCAGTTGTTGGAAGTGAAACGCCTAGGGATGCAAAAGTGACGGGAGACCACCTCCATAAAGCATAAGTTCATAATAGCGATGCTCACTATCTTCTTAAGCACTATCAATCGTAACTGCTAACTTTTTTCACTTGAGTTTTCAGAAGAAGTGTCGGGTGTTATTGCGTTACAATTTATGGCCATTTCAAGTTTTATTTTACTTTGAGCCGATTGCGTTCATCTCTTTACTCATGATCACTATCATTACAATCGGATTTTTATCTTAGTTTATGAATGCCTAGCTACTGGTAAATTTAATTATTCAGAGATAAAGCTTGTGGTTACTTAAACAGATCTTGAATTTCCTGGAGGCGAGTAAGTGAAAATTATCATTCAAGCAATCGTTGCTTCTCTCGTTATACATGTCGTCTATTTAGTAGGAATGCTGTCTTCTGGGTTTATCAAGACACTTATCTATCGACCAGATATTGAAACGGCTTGGAAGAAGATTGATATCTTAAAAAGTGAAGTTGCATTTGGAGTGACTTTTTCTCCTTACATAATCGTGCTGTCATTTGTTAGTGGAACATTGCTTTGTTGGTGTTTCCTTTTATTCATCCAGAAAAAACGCAAGAGTTTTACAAGAAGATTAAAGTTCTAAGAGTTTATTACATGACGCTATTGCCTGCAAGGTTAGATGAATGTGCATTAACAAATTCACCAAATGAAGGACTTAATTCCCCTAATAACAGTCTGAAAAGACAATCGGTCATATAAGAATGGGGTAGATAGATGTGGATTATTCAAATTATATGCTATTGACTTTAATGATAGGTTTTTCCTTAGTTCAGATATTGACTGAATATGTTGCGAGAAAATTGCTGAAAACTGAAAAGAAAAGTATTTTGTTCAACCAATACCTAAGTGACAAACATTTCAAAATCGAATGGATTCTAAGAGGAGTTTCGTTGGCAGGGTTAGTTGTAATGAGCTATATCTGTATTTCAACTAACGCGCCAATAGATACTTGGTTCACACTCCTCCTCTCTTATATGTTGTTTATGAATATTGTAAATGAGTCGGTTACTGCATATATGGAAAAAAAGTACGCAAAAAGTAAAAATCAATATATTGCGACACTCATTGAAATGGTGCTATTCTCTAGTTTTTTACTCTGTATAATGGTCGCGAATCTGTTAGGATTGCTTCCTTAATCTGATAATGACTAGTGTAGAAACATATAAAGAAAAGAGGAATAGAATATGAGTAACCTTCATGTGGAATTAGAACGCTTTCGAGTCATCGCAGGTAAAGAAGAAAAAGCACGGGAATGGATGGAATTCTTGACGACGCATTTAGAAGAGGTGAAGAAAACACTTCCTGCAGAGAAAATGTTTGTAGAATCCATTTTTGAAGAAACGATAGAAGGCGTTATGTATTTGTATTGGGTTTCCTATCAGGGCATACAATCTGATGAAGTCGTGTTTTCGGATAGTTTTATCGACAAGAAGCACTTAGAATACTGGAATGAATGTATCGACTCTCACTATCCAGAAAGTATATTGAAGACAAATGTCGTCATGATTCAAAATTTAGTTATGGAAAAGATGAAATGATTCATTAACAACATTTGAAGGAGAGACTTCATGAAAAGTAATGACAAGTTTGTGAGAATCTGTTGGATGATTTACTTCGGTTTGCTTGCGATAGGAATTGTGACGGCTTGCCTAACGTTCTATGAGTTGTCGATTCCTGTGGATGAATCCATAGGTGATGGCCAGCAATCTAGCGTTGGATTTCGCTGGGGATCGTTTCATGTGTATTGGGGTGTTGGCATTTTAGTGCTCTCCGGACTTTTAGCGGTTAGTTATAAGCAAGTCAAACCATTTCATGTTGTTTTTATACTCATACTAACAGGAGCTGCATATCTACTTTTCTTCATGACGTTCACGGTTGGCTGGGTGGGCGCGTTAGGAATGCTCGGATTTGCAGTCGCGGTATTCGTAGGTGTGATCTTAATCATTTCAAAGTTGGTTTTAATGTGGGTTAGGCATGCCAAGGGGACCAAATTTTATAGTCGCTAAACGTATTAAATCCAAGGATGTCGCATCTTATCGCTCGGGGGACACTCATGAATTATGAACAAGAACTTAAGAAAATAATATCAAGTGACGATGTGTTTCTATCAGTATTGCAAGCAGTAGATGGATTAGAGCTACCTGATGCATGGGTTTGTGCTGGATATCTCCGAAATAAGATTTGGGATGTGCTGGATGATATTTCAACGGTTGTTAATGATATTGATGTGATTTACTTTGATGAAGAAGATACTAGCATTGTCATAGAGAAGCGCTTAGAAGCACAACTAAAAGCGGTTTTACCAGCACTGCCATGGTCTGTAAAGAATCAAGCGAGGATGCACGAGAAAAATGGTTTACCTCCCTATTATTCGTCTTTTGACGGAGTCGCAAACTTCCCTGAAACACCAACAGCTGTTGCGATCCGATTAATAAACAATGAACTGGAAGTCATGGCCCCATATGGATTAAGCGATTTGTTCTGCAAATATGTTAGACCCACGCCTAATTTTGCTGAAACTAGTGACCTCTATGCTGTATATCATGAGAGAGTGAGTCAAAAAAGTTGGGAGGAAATATGGAGTGATGTCATTGTAGAAAAATAATTTATTAGTGTGGAGTTGTAGACATGATGCATAGATTAACCTTTGTAGAAGATTATCCGGACACAAAGAGTATTGAAGATTTTATTGAACAGGTGTTATCGGAACACAGCGTCTTAAAGCAAGAAATACTTCGTGCTAGACGTGGCAAAACGAAGACCTTCGTAGCCAACGTAGGAAAAACTATGCAGGCAGTGGCCATTACTCATGATTCTACTTGGCATCCAAATTGTACGTATGTTAGACTCGCCTATAATTTTAATCAGATGACGGAAGACTTTCTTCATCAGATCATCATGTGTATAAAGCGGGAATACAAGAAACCTTTATTTTTCTTAGTGGATAATCGATATAGTCTACTTATCAAAGTGCTTCGGAAAAATCAATTTTCACTTATACGAGAAACAGAAATACTACACATCAATCCGCTAAAATCACTTACGGAAATATGCGTTTTACCAAGCATACATACGGTTGCTGAAATCAAAGAAGATCAGACAATCCTGTCATCACTTATAGAATTAACAAAACAAGTTTACACCGACACTCATCTAGCAAACCCTGTAGCAGATCTGTCATTCGCTTCGTGGGAACGGGCCATAATAGATGGGCTGCTGGAGAAAAATAGCTACGTCATCGTTCGAGATTCCGTCGTTCAAGCGTTTAGTTTGATGTATGAGGTGAATGAACAACGTTGGGAACTCGGTTGGATAGGGGGCCGTGATAGGAAGAATATCTCGGAGTTGGACAAATTGCTTCAACTTCAAATGAAGGACGCAGTGAAGTGTGGGATTCAAATTATTGAAAAGGAGTCCGATTCGACATGTCCATATTCTCAGCATGTAAAAAAGTCATGGATGTATTCAGTTGATGAGTGTTTGTATTCTTATCTCGGTTGACTTCCTAAAACGTGTAAGTCAATATATGCAACATGCTGAGTGGGATTCTGGAATTTATGACTGAAGTTTTAGAAGTTACTCATCAGTTTTGTAACTCTCCATCTCTTTGGCTTGTCCTATCTAAATAGCACGGGAGGAAAGAGGATGCACCCCATTTTCATTATCGAATTACTAATCACAAGCGGAGGCTTACTCACTATTGTTATGATTGCTGTTATTTTAAAAGGAAAATGGAGAAAACGTTTTTTCGGAGTTGCAGCAATGTATCTTGTAATAGTTAGTGTGTTTTTCCTTGCCCGTCCTTATTGGATCGACTTTCAACAGGATAGGAAAGTTAAATATCTGGAAATCTATTTAAAAGCGAAGTATTCAGAAGAGACATGGACGATGGAAAAAGTACCACATCGGGAAGAAGGATTTGCACATTTGAACCCGTATGTGATTAGTGTATATTTCGATACAGAACCTGGTGTAATATACGAATATTATATTAAAAATGGAAATGAGATTTCTCAGTCTGGGTATGGTGTGGAAGAGGGTTCAATCCCTGATATGATTCATTTGGAAAGGGAATAACATGTAAGAGAGACGCTATGAAGGAAAATAATTTAATCGGGTTACATGAGGACGGAATTGATAAATTTTCAAACTTTTTTGGAGAACTATAATGATATTACCTATATCGACGCGGAAGAAGATAATCAGTTAAAAAACCTCTTAGAGAAGATGGAAGGTTCAATTTTCGGTATTTGAGTCGAATGTACATAAGACTTCCACAAATTTTTGGTGGAGACAGTGAAGACGATTCAACCTGCTTCAGTTATTAGGAGAAAGCGCTTAATTTATTCATTTTTTCTCGTAAGACGGGAAGATTTACTAGTAAACGATGATCTGTTTCATTTGCTCCGGCTGCTCGTAGAGATGAATGACTTTGTTTTTCTCACAGTTGAACCATGTATAAATAGTACATTTTATCATCCTGATGAGAGGATCTTGCAAGTCAATACTAAATTCGCAGAGGCATTTATTACATTAGATTATGATGGAGATGGACTTATCGTTATCGAATAAAAGAATGGACAGTACCTTGCTTAATGCCGATATATTGCAGGGAATGAGGAACGGATGTGTTTAAACGACATTCTACCTGTCTCTTTCCAGCTTGGTTTTCGGGAAGATTGTGTTAGCGTGGCAATATTTTACTGATGGTATTTCGATTTATGTAAGTATCCTTCAAATTCATGAGTATCTTAGAAATAACTGGAGTTTATTAGTTTCATTTGCGCTGTTCGTTATTAAAGGAGGAGATTAGATTGTTTCCTATACTAGAGACCGAAAGAATTCGATTGAGAGAAATTCAGAAAGAGGATGCTAATCGTATCTTTTCGTATTTTTCTTCAGAAGAGGTAACTCGTTATTATGGACAAGATTCCTTTCAGAAAATAGAAGACGCCGAAAAGTTAATCGACCTTTTTCATGACAACTATAGTGAAAAAAGAGGAATACGCTGGGGGATTGAGTGTAAGAAGACGAATGAGCTTATAGGTACGATTGGATTTCATCTTTGGTCACCAAGACATAAACGAGCAGAAATAGGATACGACCTCCATCCTGATAACTGGGGCTATGGATATGCTCAAGAAGCGGTAGCTGAGATTCTTTCATATGGCTTTAAAGTCATGGAACTTACTCGAATAGGAGCAGTTGTATTTCTAGAAAATGATGCATCAAACAAATTGTTATTGAAACTTGGCTTTGAAAGAGAAGGGATCTTGAAAAGTTATATGTATCAAGATGGTGTTGCTTATGATACTTATATTTATTCCTTAATAAGAAATAATTATCTATAAAAAGCTTGCCTTTATAGGGACGATTGAATGAACTAATGAAGTGAAAAAGGGAGTGACAAAAGTGAGCCAGACTTCTCCACTACTTTTAATAGGAATAGCACACTTGGAGAATAATAATAATGGAGATTTGCATGCTCCAAAGACTGAAGGAGTTTTTTCAGAACCAAAACAGCGTCAAATCGAAACAGTTGTTAAACGCCTGGCGAAATTTAAACCGACAAAAATTGCAGTAGAGTGGCCAAAAGAACTTAATAGCAGTTTGAATGAAGAATATCAGGAATATTTAAAAGGTAACTTTGTACTTACCTCGAAAGAAGTTCATCAAATTGGATTTCGATTGGCTAAAGAGTCAGGTCTGAATGAGGTTTTTGCGGTAGATTGGGATAAAGATTTACCTGGTGTGCCGGATATTGAGACATGGACAAAGGAAATTGATTCGTCTATTTTTAATCAGTTAAATGCTAAAATGGCCGATGTAACATCTGGGATTGAAAAGGCATTTAACGATTTGTCATTCAGTGACTTCCTGCTCGAAATGAATAAACCTGAAATGTATCGATTGAATCAAGAAATCAACATGAAACTAGCCTTAGTAGGGACTGGAAAAGACCATGTAGGAGCGATGTGGACTGCTCACTACTGGCATTATCGAAATTTATTAATCTACAAGAACATCGTGGATTTGCTTCAAATAGAAGGAGAACGGATTTTTGTATTATATGGTTTTGGTCATGCTGCCATTTTACAACAATTTCTTCAGGACAGCGGACTGTTTTCTATTGAAACAGTTTCCGATTACTTATGAACAGTTATTACTAGGGATTTGTAAAGAACGGGGCTGAATAGTTGAAACGATTGAAAAAGAACTTCAATGTAAATTTTACCGCTCAACAACCACCCTTTTTTCAAGTGAGTGAAAAAAGAAAAATGATCATACCCTTTGGTGTTTTCAGGCACTCTCCATCACTCTTGAAAAATGTGATTTCCCATTTATTTAAAGGAAACTCTCAAATTGATGCTACATTTTTATACTCATACATACCAAATGGTCAGACAAAGTCTCGACGATTCGCTAAGGGATCTTTACGTAGGTCTTTCACCATTTCAAATTGGAATGAGTACTCGAAAATAACTGAAGAGTTTAGGGATACCTCACTCTATGTAACAATCGAGGATGTCAAAATGGGCGAAGTCGTTCACTATGCGAACTCACTATTAAGAAAGAAAAAGAATCTCTATATTGCATTTTATAACAATAGTTATTACTTGCAGATCGATCATGACGAGCTAGTGATCATCGCAATTAGTTATGAATTAGCGGGCTCCTTGAAGACGTCTTTCAAGTCGTTTAGCGCTATGGAATAGGGATGAGGTGACAAGAAATGCGGATTAGACATGTAAAAATCGAGGATGCAGTAAAGTTGAGTCAACTGATTCAGCAAGTTGGAAGCGATTCGGAGTATATGCTTTTTGAGCCAGGTGAACGAAAAATAACAGTTGAGCAGATGCAGACAAGAAGTCGTTCGATGAAAACAGAAAGCCATTCAGAGATTTTTACGGCTGAATTGGATGGAGAACTAATCGGATATCTCATGGCAATCGGAGGATGCACCAAAAGAACACGGCATGCGGTATACCTTGTGATTGGGATTTTGACATCGCATAGAGGACAAGGGGTCGGAACTCACCTCTTCGAACACCTTGAGAACTGGGCAGTTCAACATAACATTCGCCGGTTGGAATTGACTGTTGCTCAGCCGAATGATGCAGGTATGCGGCTGTATCGGAAAATGAATTTTGAAATCGAGGGGAAAAAGCGTGATTCACTCATTATAAATGGCGAATATGTAGATGAGTATTACTGGTATTCCGTCAAGAAAGTGGACACAAATTTGTGAGTGATTATTTTTAAAAGCCTACCGCGCTGCGCTTGCTGGAC
>NZ_JBPFDS010000027.1:0-18174 GCF_059415065.1 Sporosarcina sp. SAFN-010
CCCTTTAGAATTCAGAGCTCAAGCCGCTTAACGATTTTTTATTATTTCCACTGTCTACTTGACAGGGAGCAGTTCATAAAGCAAATGTGACCTCTGTTTTCATGATTAGTTACTTACCGTTGCACCTTCTGCAACAGGTGTGACGGCGATACATGTATAGTAAGGGAATTTCTCTCCCAGTACACGTGCTGCCTCTTCTTCACGGCCTGAATGCACAGCAACAAACAGTGATGGACCTGCGCCGCTCAGTGTCATGCCATATGCGCCTTGAGCGTGGCTCGCTTCACGGACTGCCTCGAAATCAGGAAACATCTTTTTTCGATAGGGTTCATGGAAGATATCGCGATCCATCATGCGTCCGACGAGCGACCATTCCCCCTTTGCAAGGGCTGCTGCCATAAGACTACTTGCTGCACTTCCTTCAGTTGCTTTTTTGTGGTCCAATTGATGTGGGAGGAGCCTACGGGAGTGATCGGTTTTCAGCTCGACGGGAGGTACCAGTACTACGCCTCCAATGGGAGGGGAGTCGAACTTCATGACTTCCAATGACGTATGATCGTAAAAAGAGATCGTCACGCCTCCAGTAATCGCCGCTGTCACGTTATCGGCATGACCTTCGATATCGACACCAAACCACATTTTTTCTTTCTGATTCATCTTAAGATCATGTAGCTGGTCAGCGATTTCAATTCCTGCGGCAATCGCTGCGGCACTACTACCCAATCCTTTGCCTAAAGGGATATCGGACTTCACGCGTAGTGTACATGGAATCATGTCACGTCCTGCGCGACGTACTACTTTTCCGATAGTCTGGACGATTAGATTGTCTTCATCAGTTGGAATTCCCTGCATCCCTTCGTCTTCATAGACGACCATCCATCGATCTGCAGGTTCTACTTTCACCGTCATATATAACGACAGCGCAATGCCTATACTATCAAAGCCTGGCCCAAGGTTTGCAGTCGTCGCAGGAACAGTCACGGTAAATGGAGTATTGCCCATTTACTTCGCCTCCTTTTGCAAGTCAGCTGCGAATGCTTCGAATTCCGCACGTGTCATGAATGGCTTCCCATCATTGACTCGAATTGCGGTTTCAGGATCTTTTAACCCATTCCCGGTCAAGACTCCTACAATCGTTGTTCCTTTCTTGATTTCTCCCGATTCTATGCGCTTTTTCAGTCCTGCAATTGTCGCACACGAAGCGGGCTCAGCAAACACACCGTCGGTTGCAGCAAGTAGGCTATACGCTTCTAGAATCTCTTCGTCTGTTACCGATAAAATATGACCGCCTGATTCCGACAAAGCCGTTTCTGCTAAGTGCCAGCTCGCTGGATTACCGATTCGAATAGCAGTCGCTACTGTCTCAGGCTCTTCAAACACACGACCGTAAACAATCGGTGCTGCACCATCTGCTTGCACGCCTAATAATTGTGGCTTGTCTCCACCTTTTTTCTCCGCGTACTCCGTAAAACCTTTCCAAGCAGCTGAAATATTGCCGGCGTTTCCAACTGGCAACGCAAAAATGTCTGGAACGCATCCGAGTTGTTCAATTGTTTCAAAGGCAATTGTTTTTTGACCTTCCAACCGGTACGGATTGACCGAATTTACAAGGGCGATGTCGCCTCCGCCAGCTTCTCGTACCATTTGCAACGCTTCGTCAAAGTTTCCTTCGATTTCAAGGATTTCAGCGCCGTACATCTTCGCTTGTGCTAATTTCCCAAGCGCAATCCGACCTTCCGGAATAACGACAATTGTACGCATCCCTGCGCGTGCACCGTATGCTGCTGCTGATGCAGAGGTATTTCCTGTTGACGCACAAATAAGTGTTGTTTTTCCTTCTTCTTTCGCTTTTGCAACGGCCATTACCATCCCGCGGTCTTTAAATGATCCCGTCGGATTGGCACCTTCCGTTTTCACATATAAATTCACACCCCACTGTTCAGATAAGTTTTTCAAGTGAATGAGTGGTGTATTACCTTCTTGTAGTGTTAGATCGGGTGTTTGCTCCGTTACAGGAAGCCATTCCCGATATTCGTCAATTAGTCCATTCCATCGTCTCATCGGTCAGTCCCCCTCTACTCGATAGTGGCTTAGTACGCAATTTACTTCTGGTGCCACTTTCAATTCTTCAATGACTTTCAAATGTTGGTCTCTGGATATCGCATGTGTAATGAAGATTAAATCCGCATCTTCGCGCTTCGGATCCGCATGTTGAATCACCGTTGCTAAGCTCGCTTTGTTATGGCTGTATATAGAAGACAAACGGGACAGCACACCGACTTCATCCTGGACGGAAATCCGATGGAAATAGCTTGCAAACTTCTGATCATCCGACTTCACTTTGCGCTCATATTGGAAGGAATGAATTCGTTTGCCATTCACCCCGAGCAATAGATTGCGGCAAGCCGCTACGATATCTGACGTGACAGACGTTGCAGTCGGCAACGAACCTGCACCAGGTCCATAAAACATCGTTTCCCCGACTGCATCTCCGTAAACATACACAGCGTTGAACTCGTTGTTAACAGAAGCAAGAGGATGTTCATTTTTCACGAAAACAGGTTCAACCGCCACTTCAATACCGTTTTCATCCTTCTTCGCAGATCCTGCCATCTTAATGGTATACCCGAATTGCTCTGCAAGCTCCATATCTCCATCTTCAATGACACTCATGCCTCGCACGAATACATCATCCAGGTGCACTTCAGACGAAAACGAAAGCGATGCGAGGATTGCCATCTTACGCGCAGCGTCAATTCCGTCAACATCCGCAGAGGGATCCGCTTCTGCATAGCCAAGTGCTGTTGCTTCAGCGAGTGCATCTTCATATGTTTTCTTTTCTTCTTTCATTTTCGTGAGGATGAAATTCGTTGTCCCGTTTACGATGCCTAGAAGTGACGATATCCGATCAGATGCTAAGCCATCCTCAAGTGTACGGATTAGTGGAATTCCACCACCTACACTCGCTTCGTAAAACAGATCACAACTGTTTTCGTCTGCTAACGCAAGTAATTCTTTCCCATATACCGCCATCACATCTTTATTGGCTGTGACAACGCCTTTTCCTGCTTTTAGAGAACGTTCAATAGCTGTTTTCGCATCGTCAGTACCACCAAACACCTCGACGATGATATCGATCGCTTCGTCATTCAGCAAGTCATCCAACTGATCCGTGAATGCTTCTTTCGGTAATTCGGTTTTCCGTTCTTTTTCTTTATTTTTTATCAACACACGCTTAATGCGTACAGGTACACCGAGCTTATGCTGCAAGTCATCACGATGATTGTGTAAAATCTTTGCAACGCCACTTCCGACAATCCCGAAACCTAGTAAGCCAATTCCGATTTCTTTTCTCATTTGACGATTCCCCTCGCTATATGTACACTATGTAACAACATTTGTCCTCACCATAAAGACAGTATAAAGATAAAGTCTTCACAGGACAACCCTATCATGGTATTGTTATTCAATATATCACACAAGTCATAATTAATTAAAGATTGGATCTGGTGAAATGAAAGTTTGTAAATTTGGCGGAACGTCTGTTGCATCGGCTCAACAAATCAAAAAAGTAGCAAACATTATCCTTTCCGATTCATCCCGAAAAATTATTGTTGTTTCCGCACCCGGTAAACGACACAGTGAAGACACTAAAGTGACGGATCTGCTCATTCTCCTGGCAGAAAAAGCACTGATAGGGCAAGACGCAGAGTCTGAACTCCGACAAGTCCTTGCACGCTACGAAGAGATTGCAAAAGAGCTAGGTCTAGATGGAACGATGAACTCTGTAATTGAAAAAGACTTGCGTGAACGACTCTCTCTCGACAAAGAAGATCCAATTCTTTTTATGGATAGCCTAAAAGCGTCCGGTGAAGACAACAATGCGAAACTCATTGCTGCGTACTTGCAGTCCATCGGCATGGAAGCAACGTATGTCTGTCCGAAAGAAGGCGGCCTGCTGGTCAATGAACGTCCTCAACGAGTGCAGGCGCTTCCTGAAGGTGAGGAACTCCTTGCTGAATTACGGAATAGATCAGGCATTGTCGTGTTCCCGGGATTCTTTGGCTACACAAAAGACGGAACACTCCGTACATTCAATCGTGGCGGTTCAGATATCACGGGTTCTCTGCTCGCTGCAGCAACCAGGGCTGAACTGTATGAGAACTTCACCGATGTCGATTCGGTGTTTTCCGCCAATCCGACCGTCGTCAACCAACCGTGTGCAATCCACACGATGACGTACCGTGAAATGCGCGAGCTTTCATACGCAGGCTTCACCGTATTCCACGACGAGGCATTGCGTCCTGCGTTTTTGCACTCCATTCCGGTGTGCATCAAAAATACAAATAATCCGAGTGCTCGTGGCACGATGATTGTGAAAGAGCGGGAGTGCGGTACTCAACCGGTTGTCGGAATCGCTGCGGATGACGGATTCTCAACACTATTCGTCGATAAATACTTAATGAACGTGGAAATCGGCTTCGGTCGACGACTCCTTCAGATTTTGGAGGAAGAAGAAATTCCATTCGAGCACACACCTTCAGGAATTGATAACATGTCCGTCATTATTCGGGATACGTTCTTAACTGAAGAAAAAGAAGCGCGCATTTTACACCGTGTGAAAGATGAGCTTGAAGCCGACGATGCGTATTTCCGACGCGACTACTCGATGGTTGTTCTTGTTGGGGAACGTATGCGGGATACAACTGGGTTAACGGCCCGTGCCGCAACAGCGATTGCGAAAACTGGCGCAAGCATTCAAATGATTAACCAAGGATCGACCGAGGTCAGCCTTGTGTTCGGGGTTCATAAAAAGGATGAAACAGATGTGCTCCGTTCGCTGTATGAGGAGTTTTTTCAAACGGCCGCTGCACATGTGTGAGTGATAAAATAGAACGAATTGCTTTTTTCATTTATTGTTACTGCGAATCAAAAACACAATAATAGCTAAAGCCTTGATCACCACTATAAAAACACCCGGCCCTGCACAGCTCTGAAGTATTTAGGAGTTGTACAAAAATCGGGTGTTTTTATTTAATTTATTTTAATGCGACAAATCCAGCTGCCACGATATACCGAACAAATCAACCAGCCAACAAAATCTCTCACCACAAATATCTGAAAGGTCGCCTTGTGTTATGCCTCTCATATTAGGAACTTCGGTTACTGGTTGAGTTGCTGTTGCGAATGCATCTTTTAAGAAAAGTACTAAGTCCAAAAACAATTCTAAAACAATTTTGAATCGTATTTGAATTATGTTAGGATCTGATGCCTGACAGGCGCAGCCGACAAATACCATCCCCTGAAAAGCAACACAATAATTACCAAATCGACTGCATCCCCGCCATAATACATCAGCATCGCTCCGGCACGGGCTTCTTCGATCGACACCCCGACCGGTGGATAGGCGTAGAGGAACTTCGAAAGGATTCCATGTCCCGCCAGCACCAGAATGAAAACAACTGTGCGGTAGGCATAACTGAACCGACGCGATACCGGATCGATCGCCAGCATGGACACCGTAAACAGATAGCCCGCGGCAAACACATGGATATGGATCAGGACATGCAGCCACAAATGATGGTGCATCGCTGCAAACAATCCAGTCGTATACAACAGCCAGAGACCGCCAATATTCAGCACGGAAGCTGTAATTGGGTGAATATAGAAACCGGCCAACCGGCTCCTCAGCAAGCGGCTCGCCTGCCGTGCCCTCTGAACGGAAAGCGCCCGCAACAACAGTGTCACTGGCGCCCCTAGTGCCAATAAAAGCGGACCGAGCATTCCGAGGAGCAAATGCCCCGCCATATGCCACGTAAAGTTTTCATGCGACAATGCAGCAAGCGGACCGACCAACGCACTCGCTGAGAGGAGCACGCCCGTTATCCACCAGACAATCCGGATTCTTGGCCATCTGCGGAGACGTTCCTGCCGATCGGACCGATAGACACCGAACAGGTACAGCACGATTCCTAAAAGCGCAGGAATCCCGAATAGCCAATCCGTCACTCCGAAAAACGAATCATGTGACATGAGGTTGCACCTGCCCGGCATCCCGCGCATCCCTTCCAGCAGAGCGCACCAGCAGAAGACCCGCCACAATCATGATAACCGCAGTTCCGTTCCATACGAGATCATACGGAATAATATCGACATCATAGCGGATTTGATGGATCTGCAAAACTTTATGCTGTATCGTCCCATCATACAATTGGAACGCTCCGCCCCCTATCAGCTTGCCGCCCCAGAACATCTTATGCCACAGCGCATCTCGCCTGTTCAAATCCGCTGCCAAATATAAGCCTCCTACTGTCGCGAACCAGCTGAATGCATGAAACAGCCCGTCCGACACCAGCCCCACCGCCACCGTGGATTTATCATAAAACTTATGCCAATGTAGCAGCTGATGAAACACCGTCTCATCCATAAATGCCACAAACCCCAGGCCGAATAAAATTCCCGCCCATAGATTCCTTGTCCGGAACTCCTTCCGATTTTCCCAGTTCGTCACATGCTTTACCTGCATTCGCAGCCCGCCCCTTTTTTATTTTAGTCTTTCCAAGGAAAGATCCTAATAAACCGTGTAGGAATGTAGGGACGATCCACTGCGTACTCGGGAATTGAAACCGGAGATTACATCTATGTTTAGCTCACGCGGCATAGGTAATTTTATCAGGAAGGAAGCGAAATTATGATGGGATTAATGGATATGTGGATAGACCACTAATTATATTCGTTTCAACAACTGGTTAATAATTGTCAATGACCCCTCCTAAGGAAGAAGCCTTAATGATAGGATTCTTAATGATGGCTGCCAGTTCATCTTTTGTACCATAGATGACGATTCCTAAAATTTCCAAGTCCCCACTATTTATATTTTTCATAGTGTCATAGGCCTTTCTATGTTCTTGAGACACACTCGTTTTCAAGAGATTTAAAAAACTCTTATATTCATGATCCAATTTAATAGTTGAAGACACAGGAGAATTTGTAGAAAAACCTAGCGCTTCATTCTCTCTAATAAAAGTTGAAGACCAATCGTTTTCTTTCGACTCTTGCTGGAATGTTTCTAGTTGGCTACCGCTATAGGTATTCACCCAAAACCAAGTCATTGCTGGTAGTTCGTACAAAGGGAGTTCACTCTGTTTGTATGGCTTGTCGAAAGAGAGGGCAACTTCATAAATTCGATCTCCACCCATTTGATTAATTAGGTCTTCATCATGTTTGTATCTTTGATACGTAACATTCGGATGGAAAAACATTAGATTACGCCAACCATTCTCCTTATACGTAATTTGCCAATCCTCTCCAGTGATCCCAATACTGCCACCAGCTCCTCTTGAAATTGATGTAGAAGGTATTACGCCAAATTTGTATTGGTTTTGTTCGAACACGAGTGACTTGATTTTCATATCCTTAGAAACTTTATATTGGCTCTCCCCTCCTAAAAGTCCTCTTGTATCTACAGTTTCACTAATATAACCATTTGGAGTACTAAGTCGGACGTATGCATCCCATTGCTTAAACGCCTTTTGACTAAAGTAGGCATAGGTGGCAAAGTTAACTATATTGAGACTAACAAATACAATAACAGAAACGAAAACAATCGTTAAAATCGTCTTTCTTTTGCCTTTTTTTATCGCCTTTTTTATCTTTTTTTCGTCAAAAATATCCTCTGTGAATTCATCCATGTAACGTCCTCCACATTTCTTGAAATTCTTTTCTTGCCCGAAATAAATAAGTTCTCACTGTTTCTATTTTCATTCCTAATAAAAGAGCAATTTCTTGGTAACTAAGCTCCAGCTCGTATTTTAAAACAAGCAGTTGTCTATAGACTTCCTTCATGTGCTCCAATGTACGGGTGATTTCCTTTTTCATTTCTATATCCAATACACTAGACTCCGTGTCTTGGTCATTCGCAAAGTTGCTCCAGAAATGAAGATCATCAACCACAATCACATGTTCTTTTCCTCTTTTCTTCAACTTCTTTCTGAATTCATTCAAAGCAATAGTGAAAATATAGGAGAGGGCTTTGTCGGTTGGAACTCCACTGCTATAAGCGATATATTTCATATAACTTTCTTGAACAATATCTTCCGCATCTTCATGGCTGCAACCATTCTTCTTTAAATAAAAATAAATCATTTTTGCCTGTTCATTATAGAGTTCCAACAAAAACTGTGAATCCATAGCTCCTCCTCTCTAACGCCCTTCACTAATAAAGAGTCTATTGCCTTAAAAAAGTTTACAACTAAAGTGAAATTTTTTTCTGAACTGATTCCTTTTTAGTTTTTTTTGAAAATCATTCATTGAAATAAAAAGAGCTACTCTCCTTATCGAAGAATAGCACATCATTTTATAACATTAGCCCAAAATATCCATTCAATAACTTGCAAAGTGGCCCACTTGTTTTAGAAAAGACATATTTTAGTTTTACGACAATTACCCCCTATTGCGGTAAACATAATTATGCAACCGATTTACTTAGTCGATTAATGTAAAATACGAGTATAACAATGCCTAATATAATCAAAATAGAAATCACTTGTCCTGCAATTAATCCTACTACTCCAATACCAAACGGCAAAATAAGAATAAGTACCCCACTAGTCATAAGGAAAAAACCTACGGAATTAGCTAACTTATTTTTATCTCCCCGAAAAGTGTTCTCATTGAAGCCTGCAATGAGAGTGAATTCTTGTTTTTTCCATATCAAGTAACTAAATAAGAAAAGCAGGGCACTAGTAAAAAGACAAGCTATTACTGGACCTATATCCATACATAGAACACCTAGCCTTCCTTCATATTTAGCTAAAGTTGCTGGCTAACCCAAAAGACTAAAACTCACTTTAAAGCTATTGTTAATCAATAAAATGGCCTTTTAACGGCATAATCCTTATTTCAGAATTGCTCCCTTTTCTTTAATAACTATTATCTAGAAACTTTATTAAAGAACTAACAGCAAACAATAAAAATGCAATACGAGTTACTACGTAGAAGAAAAGTTCAACTTTAGTCAGTTTTCTTTCTCTCTTGATCTTTTTGAAATAAAATAATAGTAAATGCCACAGATCAGTAAAACCACGCCTGAGAGTTGGTATACGTTCTCCAGTATTACGTTCAAATGAACTGTCCTCGTTTGCATAACAGCTTATAAACAAAAAAATTGTAATTGTTTAAATTTGCTTTTCAAAAAAATAAATTCCAGTTTGTTTTTCATATCCTAACTTTTGGTTAATATTTAGCATTGGAATATTATTTGAGTCATTATGTGTTCGAACAAGCTTTGCGCCTTTTTGTTTGGCATAACCAATGGCCTTAAGCTTCACAGCAAGTGCAATTCCTTTTCCTCGATACCCCCGTTGGACACCTGTTAATGAATTATAAAAGATTTCATTGGACTCATTGATAATCATCGACATTGCAATCCATTTGTCCTCTTCAATAGCCAAGATGAATCCTTCCCTGTCAATCCCCTGGAATTGATTCTTTAGGACCTCAAAATCCGGTCTGGTTTTCCCTTCCATTCCGGGAGCATCCATAGCCAACTCCCACCAAAAATCGAAAAAACGTTGCAACCATTTATCGTCTTGGGGATACTCGGCAAAGGATTTGAACTCTACACCACTCCATTCGACATCCTCAAAAATACTTTTATAATGATCTATATTAAACGTTGATAAATCTAGTTGCGATTCGAAGGTATGAAATACTTTAGTAAAGCCCTTTTCTTCCAACCATGCAATATTTGTTTGCTCTGTTTCCCTTATAC
This sequence comes from Sporosarcina sp. SAFN-010, assembly GCF_059415065.1. NCBI lineage: Bacteria > Bacillati > Bacillota > Bacilli > Caryophanales > Caryophanaceae > Sporosarcina > Sporosarcina sp. SAFN-010. The sequence goes on from NZ_JBPFDS010000027.1 coordinate 9,773, forward strand.
CGCATTGCACCACGGTTCCACCATTGTTTTTTGCAAATCGTGTCACTTTTTCAAATAACATACTCCCAAGCCCTTGATTTATCCAATTCTTATCAACTCGAATCGAAATATCAAAATGGCCAGGTAACAGAATAGGATCCCAAGACCCAGACACTCCCATTCCAAAGCCAACTATTTTTCCATCTGCTGTGGCAATCCCTACTCTGTGCATAATTGTATCTTCAGAAGCCTTTTTTTCATGAAACTTAAGGGTGTTTTCATTAATTATTTCGGAACTTAGTTTGTTTGAGTTCTCGGTGAAGTCGCTAGATGACAACGGGATAATTTTAAAAACCATTTTCTATTGCACCCTCTCGTTAATCTAATTCTTCAATCTGTCTTTTTCTATAGCACCGAATTAGTGTGTCAATAGAGGTGTTTATATATCAGCAAACTCCCTAACTATTGCGTTTAACTGGCCCTATGACTGAAAAGGGTGCAAATTCTTCTTTAAGAATTGCCCCCATTTATGGAATACTATTCTTTGAGTAATCCTTGGCTTTCAAATTCATCTTTCTTTTTATAAAACTGAATTGAAAACCCGTACACAGTAAATAAAAGCAGCACTAATACCACCATACTATCTCTATATGACTCATAAGATATATTTGCAATGATGCGATGATAAATCTCAAGTATCAGCCAACCAACCGGAAAAATTGGAAGTGCGATTTTAGAAGATTTAGCTACTATATTTTGTGCTAAGTCACTCTTAGAACCCTCACTTTTAAAAAATTTAATATTCGTAGACAAAGTAAATATGAAAAATGGAACTAACAAAACCCCTATAAAAATTATCAGCATTAATCAAATCCCCCTTAATATAATTAAAAACCAAATATTCAGTAATATTTTAATGCATTAAGCTTAGCTATTATTACATTACTGCCCCCGATTCCGATTGCTTGACTTGTAATTTAAGTACCAGCCAAACCTAAAATTAATTTAATCGTTTTTCGTGTTTTTTTACTCCATTTAAATCCCTCTCTTGAGTCTATAATCAAAATCGTTTTACCAATCCAGATCCTCAAGTAGAGAGAATGAAACTTTGTTGGTCCAACTATTCCTTTTTCCTTATATTCTGTTCCATCTGCTAACTCTGTTTCAGTCCTAACCAACCACGTATTACCTATCCCAAATTCAACAAACTTCAAAGAATCAACTCTCTTCATCTTCTCTTCAAAATGGCACGAATGTAGCCCCGCCCCTATTCATTAAATGCATCTATTTGCTTAACAATGTCAATTCATGAGTTATAGCCAAATGAGATTATAAATATCATTACGGTTAAACTTTTAGATATGTTAGTGCGTTTTTTCCAAGTAGCTACCAACAAGAAAACACTCAGTAAAATTATGATAAGAAAAAATGGTAAGAAAGCAGAACGCTCTTTAATCATAACCCACAAATCCATTGCTCTGCTCCTTACTGATTGCGATATAGACGAAATTGCTTATAAAGGAATAGCCCTCCGATATCTTCATTAAGAATGAATTTATTACTCATTCGTTTATGTAATTTATTACATTATTAATATAACTTTCTGGGGGCTCTCCAGTATCCACAACTAGGCACTGATAACCAGTTGGTCTTTTGCTATTTTCTATGGTGCTTTTAAAAACCGCTTCAGAACTTATCTCTCTTATTTGACTAACCATTCTATCTCGATTTATTAATCTATAATTAACCTCATGAAAATCGTTAAGGTAGCACTCAACATATTTGTATTTCACATTATATTTTTTAGACAAATCTATTCATTTATCAACCATTTCCTGATAAAGGCAGGGACTATCAAATACTACACTTTGCCCTTGTGATAAGTGAAATTCAATTAAAGACCAATCAATATTGTATGAAATGCTACCAGCGATATTAATATCAATTGGAATATCCTCTATTGAATTTAATAAAGCAGATTTTACAATGTCATGATCTATTATGACTGCTCCTGTTCTCTTACCAATTTGTCGGGATAACGTTGATTTTCCAGAGCCAGGGAAGCCAGACATTTGAACAAAAAACATGTTTAACACCTAACTTTCCTTTTGATTTTTACACTAAACTACCCGTTAGAGAAATACTCCTTTTACCGTTTAATGTCCCGTTTGCGTTATAACACTTTTAAATTAAAGCATCCGTTCGTTTTAAAAAAATTCACAATAAAAGTGAGATGGTATTCATTTTGAATTTACAGTTTTTTTATTTGTTTTTACTAAAGCAATTGTGAAAGTAACTACACCTATTAACAAGCATACTGTTGAAGTGATAATAGCAACCAGCAATAAATCCACCTCCATCAATAAAATATAAAATGGCCCGTTTGAAGAAGATTTTTATTTGGCTGAAGAGAATAATTCTTTAGATAGTCCGTTCTCTTCACCATATTCAAACTTGCCAATTTTACCATTCTCCTTAGTAGAGAACAGAACAACTCCCGATACATCTGCTGTCCTTTCTTTCTCACCATCTTTTGTATAACCGACAGTTGCAGTGAATTTATATCTGTTGGAATCCTTTTCAGGTTGTTTAACGACTGTGTCTTTCAAACTTAATTCGTAACCTGAAAATGCTGCCGCAGTAGGATATCTTAGCCCTTGTATTTGAAGAAATGGGACTAGATAATCTTCTGTAAAATAATCTCCATATATTTCTGTGATGTACTTATCGAACTTCTCATTGACCTGCTTACCATCCACAATCTTTGTGTTATCAGGATTATCAAGCAAATCCATCATCTTTTATCAGGACCGTTGAACTGAAGCTTAATGACTTTTTCGACAATACCTAGATTGGGATCACTTACGTCAGCATTTGAACGGGCAGCGAGTAATCCCCCAGTAAGAAGCAACATAAAACCAATAAATGACACTTTGAACAACTTCATTTTTTTACTCATCCATTTGGCCCTTTAACGGCATAACTTTATTTCAGAATTGCCCCCATTAGTTGAAATGCACTCAGTAACAGGTGCATTTCCTTTTGCAAATGAACGCTTTAGTTATTTATTAATTCCTGCACTTTTTTCAACGTGAGACCACTAGGTATTCCATATTCTTCTTTTTTATCAATTAAATTTGATTTATTTAATGGACCTGTTATTTTCCCATTATCTATTTGGATAATCCAAAAACTATGGTTTTTTTCACCTTTAACTTGTTTTGCAATGATATATTCATCATTCCATCCGACTTCAGTAACTTCAGCGGGAACCACGTTAGCACCCCAACCGGTTTCACTAGTTTTAGGAGCTATCGTTACTTCGTGAGCAGATGTTCTAAGAACTGAATAGTTGCCTGGTAAATCTATATCGTAATCCGATGCTCCAGCACATCCACCAGAAAACATTACACTGACAATTAGCAAACATAAAAGATATTTTTTTCTAATCATATAATCCTCATTTCATCGGTTAAATGGCCCTATTGCGACATAGTTGTGTTACAAAAAAGCCCCCGATTGGTTGAATACACACACCTCTTGCACCTATTTATCTTTGCATTTCTCTGACTAAGACAATTGCTTGTTCAGTTGAGTCAATTAAGGAGTGATTTCCTTTTTGTTTTCTTAGTGTCAATGCTTTTTGAAAGCAATCTTCAGCTTCATTTAAATTTGCTAGTTCCATTAGACATTTACCTTTGTGTTGCAATACAAAATCCCGGTATTCGTCAATCTTGTGGGCTTCACACATTCCTAAAGCCTTATTAAAATGATCCAATGCTTTTTTATGATTTCTATCGTATTTAAGAGCTTCACCAAGACGAATTAATGAGACGATTTCCCTTGTAGGATTTCTTTCTTCTAATGCTTGAGTAAGACAATAAGTTAAACAATGTATTGCTTTTTGGGGCAGCCCATTTATTCTGTATAAATTCCATAAAGTTCCATAAAGAAAAAGCTTATTGTTTTTATTACCGTCCTTTAATAAGCCCTCTGCCTGTCTAATTACATGGTTTATTATTAAAGGATTAGAGGTTTTTTCACGAAGGTACTCACTTTTATCAAAGTAAATAACCTCGTTGACAGTAGATAGGTTTTCCCTGAAATCCGCTATATTTATGTCCAGTTCCTCCTCCAAATACGTCTTTTCAAACAATGAAAATGAAAGCCAAATGAAAAAGAGATAAAACTATTCTTTATTTATCAACGCGAAAATCGTTCCAAGATGTCAATAACTTTCATATTGTGTTGATGACCAATTAAATTACCAAACATAAAATCTTTAGATGCCCTTGCACCAAATTCTGCAATCCAATCTCTTTGTCCATTACTATTGGAAGATGTTTCATACATATCAAAACTACTCGTAATATATCCTGGTGCATTCTGTTTTAAATTGTTAGTAGCACGTCCAAAATCAAATGTTAGAACAACGTGCTCTTTAAATGATATTTCTCCTGCCTCATACAGTTCATTTGACATTTCAACAATTTCATCAAAAGTAGCATTTCTAACGTCATATTTATTAGAAATGTCCTCGTTAAAAGCAAATGATTTTTTTTGTGCAGAGCTAGACGTTTGATTATCTTCTACTGCATGATTAATAGAAAACTCAGGTTTACTTTCAGTATTCACACTAGCTTTATTCGAATGAAATGACGCTGTTTGTTGAGATGTTATAGATCCTATATTCATAACTTTCATCTCCCTTTCCTTTTTATGTCCCGTTAATGGCATAAAATTTGTTAAGCAATCAAGCACCCTTTTGCAGAAGATTAATTTATTGGAAACATTTCATTTTTCATCTATCCGAAACGAAATATTTGGCAGGTATTAGTTAATCATTCCTAAATAATATAAATATTAAAAGGGAGGTTGTGATCATGAAAAAACTATATCCATTACTTGCTTTATGCTTTTTATTAATTTTGGGCTTCACTGTTTCTGCCCAAGAAATAAAGTCCTCCAAAGTGCTAACTTATCATGGTGAAAGTGAAAATTGGTCTGGTGCATTTACAACTGAAGTCTTAAACGGTGTAGTCATCCAGGAGGGGATTTTAAAATATAAAGGGCAAGATATTGATTCCACAGGACCAGTTTCATGTAGCTTTGAAACAACTGCTGGAGGACTTTCATCCACAAGTCGTTTAGCAGGTAGTAGTGGAACTAATTCTCCTATTGGCGAAAAAGGAACCCATAAAAGTACAGGTAAGGGAGGTAATATTAACTTATTTTCTAAAGTAGAAATAGTTAAAGTAACTGTTAAATGGGATGGTAAAGTCGAATCGTTTATTTTATACAAACAATAGAAATTAATCGATGAGTGTCATCAAAATGGCCCTATTAATGAATAGATTGCAGATTTCTTATACAAGAATCGCCCCCGATTGACGAAATGAAAAATCTTTATTGTACTTTGTGTACTGAATCTATTGCCTTTTTTAATTCATCTGGTTTTTGAGTACCGATTACCACTTTGTTATACTTCAACCTTAATTCTACTCCCTTTTTCCCATTCAAGTTATAAGCCGTTTCACCCTTGGAATTAAAACGAATTCCCCAACCTCCAAAACGTTTGAGAGGGCTATAAGTAAGAGTTTCATAGTTACTAATTTCTTTAAATAGGTACTGCTTATAATGAATTTGAAAAGGGAATAAACGCACGTAAATTCCATCACTTCGAACTTCAATAATTAACTTCAATACTCCAAGCATTAACACCGGGAGAGTAACTCCAAAAAGCATCCAAAAAATAATTGTAACCACATCTGAGGCAGGATTATTACCTAATGGCACGTCAAAAGCAATTTGCTGGATGAACCAGTACCACATATAGGCAGCTTCCAATAAAATCAGCATCCATAACCAAATTTGTTGTGGTCGTTGAATTTCTCGGTACAATACTTTAATTTGTCTATCCACCTAGATACCTCACTTCCCTACAAAATGGCCCGTTTAAAGAGCAGTCCATCTATACTACAACTGCCCCATTTGCAGAAGAATTAACTTTACTTAACGGCTTTTTGAATCGACTGGAATTTCTTTAATTCTCAAAACAACACCCAATATCAAAGACAATAGATTTAGACAGAGTAATATCCAATTATATAAGCTAGTTGAATCCTCTAGAAGATAGCTTCCATACCTCAAAGTATTTATTCCTAAAACAACTAATAACAATGCATACATTTTGGTACTCATATTTTTCATCTGCTTTAACCCCCATTTCATAAAGGTTGGATTTAACATGTTCTTAGATTATGTTCAGCAAAGTGGACCGTTAATACAAATTTGAACGCTTTTTTATTCCGTTAAAGCGCCCGTTTATGGATAGAAACCAAGCAATTACTCTTTCATGCTTTTTTCTTTGCTCTGTTTAATATAAAGACTATGGTTCCAATGGAAAACATTATTACGAAGGTACTTAACCAAGTTAAATCATCATTACTTAGGTATTTTAAAAGAATGACACCAAAATAAATCACAATAAATATTGGCACAAGTATTACTATTTCTCTTATCAAAGTTGATTTTTTATTTACTTGAGACATATTGATTCCCCCTAAACACTTAACGTTTATCAATACAATCAGTTGTAGACCATATTCCGTCAATGCGCCCTATTGTGTTAAATAGTTTATTATAGTCTTACCAAATAATTCACGACCACCGAGAAAATATCTCGATTTCATAGTGCTCTAAATCATCTTTAGACAATTTGGCTTTTAAATACTTTTCAACTTCAGGTATATCATTTTTATCGTATACGTCTATCGTTATAACAGGATCAGTAATGCCAATTTGAGTACTTTGCACTTCATATTTATCCCACAATGAATCCATAACCAGCTCTGTACTATACGGCTCTTTTTGCACGAACCAAAATACAACAGACATTCCAATAACACTTGTTAAAATTAGTGCTCCTAATTTTCTTTTAACACCCATTTTTTTCTCCTCCATCATTTACTTCTCACAAAATGGCTCGATTACAGCACAACCCTACTTTGGAATTGCGCCCGATTGCGGTAAATAATAATTTCATTTTGAATGAATAGGTTCCAACGTTTTCATTTCATAATTAACTAATTTATTGTTTCTTATCAGACAAAAATGATTACAACAATCTGAATTTTTTAAAACATTTGGTAAATAGTGAGGAATCATTTCTCCTACACCAAAATTTTTATCTTCCAATAACCAAGTGATTTTCTTCCAATCAAGGATTCCCTCGTCGGTTTTCTTAGGCGTTTGGTAATCATAATTGTTCTCAATATCAACCAAATAAACATAAAGCCCACCAACGTAAGAATCATCCACTTCCCACGAAATAACTCCCTTTTTAATTACATCATAGGTGCTAATGTCGATGTTTGTTTCTTCTTTAACCTCACGAATAATACATTCCATAGGTGTTTCGTTTTCATCGATCTTTCCACCGACACCATTCCAAAGTCCTTGTGTTGGTTTATTTTCCCGATTCAACATTAGTAATTCATCATTTCTTCGAACAAAGCACAGTGTTTGTTTATACATTTTTCCTCCAGTTTTGATTCAATTATTTGGCCCTATTCTTCAATAGTGGACGCAGATCCCTATTCCAGAATTGCCCCCGATTGTGTAATTTCAAAATCATTATTTAAACCATACGTAGTAAAAAGCAAACAGAATTGAAATAAGAAACACTATAAAAATGACTATATTCAAATTTTTACTTCTAACCTTAAAAATATCGTTTTTACCTTTCAGTAAAAACTCAGTAGCGTAGAAGAAAATAAGAAATGCCACTGTAAGCAAGAGTAAATTTGAAGTGTTTAAAGCATCAAATAAGATCAGTATAAATACCAAGATTGGGAATAATAATAACTTTAATATGACATTCACCTTTTCCGTCTTTTAGAATCTGGCCCGTTTCTTCAATACGAGGCGCAAATCCCTATTCAAGAATTGCGCCCGTTTGTGAAATTCAATTAAGATTGGCGCTCCGCTTTGAGCATTATAACAGCAACAATAATCACGACAGCAAAGATAAATAGCATCAAAATTATACCGAAGATATCTGGCTTGAAAAGCAATGTTCCCAGAACAAAGGGAGCTGCAACCATTGTGAACATAGATGAAGTTTTAATATAGCGCAGAACGCGCGGAGAAAACTCGTTTTCCTGATACTCCCTTCTTCGGAGTTCAAGAACTTCTTCTGGAGAGTTATAAGCCCAAATCAAAAACGCATAAAGTGCAATCGCAAAAACAATGGTTAGAATTACTTCAGCTACCATTTCGGCACCCCCAAGTTGAATAGGAATTTCTTATAGCTGTTATACGGATAACCAAACCAGTTTGTTTCAGAATCGTTGGCAATAGGTAAGCATTTGATGTTATCTCCAGCTTTTCCCCTGCTCCACACCGAACGTGCTAGTTTCCCA
>NZ_JBPFDS010000028.1:0-15554 GCF_059415065.1 Sporosarcina sp. SAFN-010
CACGGAAGTTAAGTTCTTCAGCGCCGATGGTAGTAGGGGGCTTCCCCCTGTGAGAGTAGGACGTTGCCGGGCAATTTATAAAGCGAGTCAAGGATTTCATTCCTTGGCTCGCTTTTTTGTTTGTTGTATTTAATTTGTATCTAAGTTCTAAAAGGCTGGTTGGATGGTGTTCTTTTGGGAGAAACTTATTGTAGATGGTGGGTTGCGTAGGTGGAAATACGATTAGGTACTGAGAGTTATGAGCGGAACCCAGAGTTTATGATCACAATCTGAAGTTTATGAGCGGAATCCAGAGTTTATGATCACAATCTGAAGTTTATGAGCAGAAACCAGAGTTTATGATCACAATGCAGGGTTTATGAGCGGAATCCAGAGTTTATGATCACAATTCGGAGTTTATGAGCGGAACCCAGGTTTTATGATCAAAATGCAGAGTTAATGAGCACAATCCACGGCTCATAATCACATTCCAACACCACTCCCTATCCCGTGCCTTTAATTCAAGACTTCTTTTTTGCACTGGGGGGAGGTTTCCCTTATGGTTAAGGGACTAACCCACGAGGAGATGGCGCACATGGAATCCGTTTATGAGTTTACTGTACAGAAACCTGATGGAACCGAGCAATCGCTCTCTGAGTTCGAAGGAAAGCCGTTGCTCATAGTGAACACTGCGAGCAAGTGTGGCTTTGTGAAGCAGTTTGACGAGTTACAAGAGGTCTATGAGATGTATAAGGACCAGGGACTGACCGTTCTAGGCTTCCCGTCGGATAACTTCAACAATCAAGAATTTGATAGCAGTAATGAGGCTGAGGAGTTTTGTCGGATGAACTTCGGTGTGTCTTTCCCTATGTTTGCAAAAGTGGATGTAAAAGGTGATAGCGCAGAGCCGTTGTTTCAATATCTTTCATCGCAAAAGAAAGGGATGCTTACGGAAGGGATCAAATGGAACTTCACGAAGTTTCTTGTAGACCGACAAGGCAATGTAGTCGATCGCTTTGCCCCGCAAACAGGACCTTTAAAAATGAAGGATGCAATTGAAAAGTTAATATGACAGAAAAGGGCTAATACTTTTACTTATCATTGCTTCCTTGACACACCTTAACGCCGCTGATAACCTATTATCTAATATTTAACCGAAACTATAAGGGGGCATCAGGCATGTGGGAAACTAAGTTTGCACGTGAAGGGCTAACGTTTGATGATGTATTGTTGATACCAGGAGCATCTGAAGTGTTACCAAAAGACGTATCATTGTCTGTTCAATTGACGGAAAAGATTAAGCTTAACGTTCCGTTGATTAGTGCAGGAATGGACACGGTCACAGAATCTAAAATGGCGATATCTATGGCACGTCAGGGTGGTCTCGGTGTTATCCATAAGAACATGAGCATTGAAGAACAAGCTGAGCAAGTTGTCACAGTAAAACGTTCTGAGAATGGTGTCATTACAAACCCATTCTTCCTGACTCCTGAACACCAAGTATTCGATGCGGAACATTTAATGGGGAAATATCGTATTTCCGGTGTACCGATTGTAGATACGCTTGAGAATCGGAAGTTGGTCGGAATCATTACAAACCGTGATCTTCGCTTCATCCAAGATTATTCGTTAACAATTGACGATGTGATGACGAAAGAAAAACTTGTGACAGCACCCGTGGGTACGACGCTTGAAGATGCAGAAAAGATTTTACAACAGCATAAAATAGAAAAACTTCCGATTGCCGATGAAGACGGAACGTTACGAGGGTTAATCACCATTAAAGATATTGAAAAGGTGATTGAATTCCCGAACGCGGCGAAAGATCATCATGGTCGACTTCTAGTTGGAGCAGCTGTTGGTGTTACATCGGATACAATGGTTCGTGTTCAGAAGCTTGTAGAGGCTGAAGTAGATGTCATTGTTATCGATACAGCACATGGTCACTCTAAAGGTGTTATTGATATGGTGAAAAAGATTCGGGAAACGTATCCTACCCTCGATATTATCGCAGGAAACATTGCAACTGCAGAAGCGGCTCATGAATTGTATGAAGCAGGAGCAGATGTGGTGAAAGTCGGAATTGGTCCAGGTTCTATCTGCACGACTCGAGTTGTTGCTGGTGTAGGGGTTCCGCAAATTACAGCTGTCTATGATTGTGCAGCTGAAGCTCGGAAGCAAGGCAAGACGATTATTGCCGACGGAGGCATTAAGTTCTCGGGAGATATCGTCAAAGCACTTGCTGCGGGAGGACATGCGGTCATGCTCGGTAGTTTACTTGCTGGAACGACTGAGAGCCCTGGAGATACTGAAATCTTCCAAGGTCGTCGTTTTAAAGTGTATCGTGGTATGGGTTCTGTTTCTTCAATGGAACGCGGTTCGAAAGACCGTTACTTCCAAGAAGACGCGAAAAAGCTTGTACCTGAAGGAATCGAAGGGCGCATGCCTTATAAAGGTTCCCTCGCTGATACAGTTCATCAGTTAGTTGGAGGCATTCGTTCAGGTATGGGATATTGCGGAACGAAAGACTTGCACACATTGCGTGAAGAAGCACAGTTCATCCGCATGACAGGTGCAGGACTTCGAGAAAGCCATCCTCACCAAGTTCAGATTACGAAAGAAGCACCGAACTATACAATTTCATAAAACTAGTTCTTCAGGAACTTCAGCACCTTTCTTCTCGTCTTATATGGGCGGAAAGGTGCTTTTTTTTATTTTGTATCCATCCCTTCCTTTAGGTATGATAAACTATGGGAGTAAATCGCGATGACGGAGGTAGAAATGTGAAGAAGATGAAGAACAGATGGCTGTCTGTATTATGTTCGGCAGTCTTGCTCGTAGCAGTATTTGGTGCAACAACACCCGCTCAGGCGGAATCGGCGCTTGGCCTCCATGTGGATGCTGCCATTCTAATTGACGCGGATAGCGGAAAGATTTTATATGAAGAAAATGCAGACGCTCCACTTGGCATTGCCAGCATGTCAAAAATGATGGTCGAGTACCTTCTATTCGAAGCAATTGATGAAGGATCTATTACTTGGGATCAGGAGTATAAAGTAACAGATTATACATACACGGTGTCTCAAAATCGTAAGTTGAGTAACGTGCCGCTACGAAGAGATGGTTCGTATACGATTAAAGAATTGTATGAAGCTCTTGCAATTTATTCCGCGAATGCGGCAACGATTGCGATTGCAGAAACAATCGGTGGAACTGAAAAAGAGTTCGTAAAGCTCATGAACGAAAAAGCAAAAGAGCTTGGGTTGAAGGACTATAAGTTTGTCAACTCAACAGGGTTGAATAATAAAGATTTACTAGGCATGCATCCAGAAGGATCAGGTCCTGAAGATGAAAACGTAATGCCGGCTAAATCGGTTGCTAAGCTTTCATATGCGCTAGTCAATGATTATCCTCAAGTTCTCGATACTACAAAGATTCCAACAAAGGTATTTCGTGAGGGTACTTCAGACGCGATCAATATGATCAACTGGAACTCCATGTTGCCAGGTTTCTTATATGCCTATGAAGGTGTAGATGGTTTGAAGACAGGAACAACCGACTTTGCAGGTCATTGCTTTACAGGAACTGCAATTCGTGACGGTAAGCGTGTCATTGCAGTTGTTATGAAAGCTGTTGACACTAAAGGTGAAGGATCCTATAAAGCTCGATTTGACGCAACACGTTCCCTATTCGATTATGGTTTCTCACAGTTCTCTGAAGTGGAGTTTGTTCCTGAAGGCTACCAGTTCAAAGGTGAAGAGACTCTGAAGGTTCTGAAAGGGAAAGAGAAAGACGTTGCTGTTCAAGTAAAAGAACCGATTAAAATGATGGTTAGAACGAGTGAAAAAGATCAGTATACACCTAAATTAGTCATCGATAAGAAGAAGCTGAAAGACGGTTCTCTTCAAGCACCTATTAAAAAAGGTACAGTTGTCGGGCACGTAGAGCTCGTGAAGAAGGATGGCTCAAAAGACTCTGGGTTTATCAACGGGGAAAACGTACAGTCCGAAGTGGTAACAAAAGAAGCTGTTGAAAAGGCGGGTTGGTTCTCTCTAGCAATGGGAGGCATCGGCCACTTCTTCTCAGGTCTTTGGGATAGTGGGACAGGCTTCGTAAAAGGCTTGTTCAACTAAAAAAAGCGGAACAGACGCTATCTAGCGCTGCTCCGCTTTTTGTATGCCCCAGACGTTCATGAGTTTTTCAATGCCTCGCTCTATTTGGTGTTCGCTCAATCCACCAAAGCCAAGCAAAAAGGATGGTGAGCCTGTAGCATGTCCGGACTTGTAGTCTTGCAAGCTGTAGACACGTATACCCGCCTGAAGAGCAAGGTCAGCTAGTACAGGTTCTGTTTGCTGTTTATGTACAGTTACGATGATGTGCATTCCAGCTTCGTCTCCTGAATAAGAGATTGTAGGTTCATAAGGAGTAAGGGTTCCCGTAAGCAGTTGAAGTTTTTTCCGATACACTTTGCGCATCCTATTCAAGTGTCTTGAAAACTGTCCTTCTGCCATGAAGCGTGCAAGCATGTGCTGATCGAGTCGCGGGACGGTGGAAGCGTATTGGATGAACGCCCCTTTATAACGCTCCAGAAGCGCTTTTGGGAGCACCATGTAGGCGATACGTAGCGATGGCATGAGTGATTTAGAGAACGTACTCAAATAGATAACGTTTTCCCCACGATCCATTCCTTGAAGGGAAGGAATCGGCCGCCCCGCATAACGGAATTCACCATCATAGTCGTCTTCGATAATAATATGTTGCGGATTGGCAGATGCCCAGTTTAGCAATGCGGCTCTGCGTGGTGCAGAGAGCACGGTACCTGTAGGAAACTGATGGGAAGGTGTTACATATGCAACTGTTGCCAACGAGCGCTGTAGTGCATCTACGTCCATACCATCGTCGTCCACGGATATGGGAATGGCTGGCCTTAAATGATGGTCAAATACGTGATGCGTCAGTGGGTAACCTGGATCTTCCACCGCATACACGGCTTCTTCACCAAGAATCCGGATAATGAGTGGAATGAGTTGCTCGGTTCCCGACCCAACGATGATTTGTTCAGGCGTACAAATAACACCTCGTGAATGATACAAATACGTGGCAATTTCATTGCGCAGTTCCACATCACCATGAGGATCACCAAGTTGCAATAAGTGAGCGGCGTGTTCGTCGATGACGTCTTTCGCTACTTTCCTCCATTTCGAAAAAGGAAACAATGCGGGATCCACCATTCCGGGTGAAAAGTCGATTGCTGCTGTGGGTCTTACAGGAGTGAGCACCTCCTTCACTTCTGCAGACTCAGTATAGGCGAGTTCTTCTATGTCTTGAACGTAGTAGCCACTACGAGGGACTGCCGTGATATATCCTTCGGAAACCAGCTGACCGTAAGCAAGTTCAATTGTTGTTTGGCTGACTGAAAGAAATTCACTGAGCTTCCGCTTAGACGGTAGTTTTTTACCGACAGGAATCCGCTGATCCGTAATATCCTGTTTCATTTGCCTATAAATTTGTTCATAAAGAGGAATTGCATGGGATTTATCCAATAAAAGTAACCACTCTTCCATCAATATCCTCCATTCTGACCCTGTCGATTTCTCATACATATAAAATTTGTAAAGGTTATAAGTGAAGTATACCGTAAGCAGATGAAAGTGAAAATGACATCTATTTTCTAAATTCAGCCTTTGCTTGCCAAACGTTTCGGCGTATAGTAAAGTTAAAGTAATTTAAGACGTAAGACGATGAAGGGAAGTAGTAGCAGCTAAGTTTTCTAAAGAGAGTCGACGGGTGGTGCGAGTCGGTGAAAACAACTGTGAATCCATCCTTGAGCAGCCAAACTGAACAGAAGTAGGTTTGTGCCGGCACCGGAGCCGTTATCTTCCTGGAGTGAATCGGCATTGTGCTGATTAAGCTGGGTGGTACCGCGGGTAGTTCTCGTCCCTATTGATAGGGGATGGAGGGCTTTTTTTGTGCTCGAATTTCGGAAATCGTTACAACCAATTGAGGAGGAATCGTAATGTTAGACAGAAAAGTGTTGCGTACAGACTTTGAAGGTGTGAAGAAAAAGCTTGCCATGCGTGGAGAGGATATCTCTGAGTTGGACAAGTTCCCAGCGCTCGATGACAGACGCCGTGAATTATTAGCAAAAGTCGAGGTGCTAAAAGCGGAGCGTAACGAAGTGTCTCAGAAAGTGGCGGAGATGAAGCGTAACAAAGAGGACGCTGACGAGCTTGTTTTGAGAATGCGTAAAGTCGGCGAAGACATTAAAGCATACGACACGGAATTGAATGAAGTCGAAGAACAATTGGATTACGTCCTAATGCGCGTTCCGAACATTCCGCACGAAAGTGTTCCTGTTGGTGACAGCGAAGATGATAACGTGGAAGTTAGTAAATGGGGAGAGACGCCAGAGTTTTCGTTCGAACCGAAGCCGCATTGGGAAATCGGGACGGACTTGAAAATTATTGACTTTGAACGAGCAGCAAAAGTAACGGGAAGCCGTTTCGTATTTTACCGCGGCATGGGCGCACGTTTAGAGCGTGCACTTATCAATTTCATGATGGATCTGCATCAGGATGAGAATGGTTATGAAGAAATGTTACCGCCGTACCTTGTGAATCGTACAAGCTTGACGGGGACAGGGCAATTACCGAAGTTTGAAGAGGATGCATTCCTCGTTGAAAAAGAAGATTACTTCATGATTCCAACTTCTGAAGTACCAGTGACGAACTTTTATCGGGATGAAATCCTGAATGCTGACATGCTTCCGAAAGGCTTTGCAGCGTACAGCACAAACTTCCGTTCTGAAGCAGGTTCTGCGGGTCGTGATACACGAGGGTTGATCCGCCAGCATCAGTTCAACAAAGTGGAGCTAGTCCGTTTTGTGAAGCCTGAGGATTCGTATGACGAGTTGGAAAAACTGACAGGACATGCGGAAAAAGTATTGCAATTGCTTGAGCTTCCATACCGTAAGTTGAAAATGTGTACAGCTGATCTTGGATTCACAGCTGCGAAAAAGTATGACTTGGAAGTATGGATCCCAGCACAAAACGCGTACCGTGAAATTTCTTCTTGTTCAAACTTTGAAGATTTCCAAGCGCGACGTGCTAACATTCGCTTCCGTCGTGAAGCAAAAGGTAAGCCGGAGTATGTGCACACACTAAACGGCAGTGGTCTTGCAATTGGGCGTACAGTTGCTGCATTGCTTGAGAACAATCAGCAAGAAGACGGTTCTGTCTTGATTCCAAAAGTATTGCGTCCTTATATGGGTGGAAAAGAGTACATTACAGTTACTGAATAAGAGTGAAAGTAAAAAGCGACATCGGAAGTCATTCTGCTTCCGGTGTCGCTTTTTTTTTCGCTTGTTTTTTCTTTTCACGCAACGCTCTGAAGAAGTTCGTAAGGAGTGCACCGCATTGTTCCCCTAGGACGTCTTCACGGACCTCACATTCGTGATTGAACCGTTCGTCGTTCAACAATCTATAGAGGGAATCGACACACCCTGCCTTTGGGTCTCGAGCGCCATAGACAACTGTAGGGATTCGCGATTGTAAAATAGCTCCTGCACACATCGGACAAGGTTCAAGCGTCACGTAAAGAGCGGTCTCTTCAAGTCGCCAGCTACCTATGACCTCACATGCATCTTGAATTGCAGAAAGCTCCGCGTGAGTGACCGCATTTTGCGTCGTCTCGCGTAAATTATGAGCACGCGCAATCACTTCACCTTGATATACAATCACTGCACCTATAGGTACCTCACCGAGCGCTTCCGCTTTTCTCGCTTCCGCTATCGCCAACTCCATAAAGTACTGATCTTGCTCGCTCACATTCATACTCATCGCTCCTTATCCTCAGTGTATCACGCTTTTAAACAGAATGTTCCACGTGGAAAAACTGTCACAACCAAATGAGTGACTCCTATGATAAACTAAAGGGACGACATTAAGTGAAAGACAGGAGCGTTGGTCATGACCATTCCATTTATTGCAGTAGAAGGACCGATCGGGGTTGGAAAATCGACGTTGTCCAAAGCGATTTCAGACAACCGCCAATTCCAGCTACTCATGGAAATCGTGGATGAAAATCCGTTTCTCAATAAATTTTACGACGACATCGAAGAGTGGAGCTTTCAAACCGAAATGTTCTTCCTTTGCAATCGATACAAACAGCTCGGCGACATTCAAAAACACTATCTAGCAGAAGACAAGCCTGTCGTCGCAGACTATCATATATTTAAGAATCTCATTTTTGCACAACGCAGTCTTTCTGAAAGCGATTATGCAAAATACGAGCAAATCTATACCATCTTGACCGCAGGTATGCCTGTCCCAAACGTCATCGTATACTTGCATGCCAGCCTCGACACACTCATGAAGCGAATTGCAATGCGAGGTCGTGACTATGAACGGGGTATGGATCCAAACTATTTGCGCCAGTTGTCCGAAGACTACGATACATTCATCAATCGATTCGAACGGTTGCATCCTGAAATTCCAGTCTTGCGTTTCAATGGAGATGAACTCGATTTCGTTGCCAACTCCCGCGACCGCCAATATATCCTTGACGCAGTCAATGCCGTCATCCAGAAAGAGGTAGTTTAAGTGAACTTACGTGAAAAATACGGAATTCCGCAAAATGCGGTCATTACAATCGCTGGAACAGTAGGTGTCGGAAAATCGACGATGACGACAGCACTTGCTGAAGCGCTAGGTTTCCGCACGTCTTTTGAAAACGTAGATCAAAACCCGTACTTGGATAAATTCTATGAAGACTTCAAGAAATGGAGTTTCCATTTACAAATTTACTTCCTGGCAGAACGTTTCAAAGAACAAAAACGTATCTTCGAATATGGCGGCGGATTCATTCAAGACCGTTCGATTTATGAAGACACAGGAATCTTTGCACGCATGCACATGGAAGAAGGTACGATGGATCCTGTCGATTACGAGACGTATACAAACTTGTTTGACGCGATGGTCATGACTCCCTATTTCCCACATCCAAATTTACTCATCTACTTGGAAGGTCCGCTGGATAGCATTATTGACCGCATTCATGAACGGGGCCGTGAGATGGAGCAAGAGACGCCGATTACGTATTGGGAAGAAATGCATGCACGGTATGAGAAGTGGATTGACTCATTCACGGCTTGCCCGGTGCTTCGCTTAGACATCAATGACTACGACCTAATCACGAACGCTCATGAAGTGGAACTGATCGTCGAGAAGATTGGCGGCATTCTGTCTCAAACAGAACCGCTTCGTAGCTAACAAAGCAAATGACCTTTTCCGGCAGCGAAAACCTGTCAGGAAAGGTTTTTTTCATTTTTTATCGAATGGAAGAATAGAGTATTCCTATCCGTGAACAAGCGTTATTGACGCGTTGAAAATGATTCACGTATAGTGAACCCTATAGAAAATTCCATTGTGAAGGAGCGATTCCCTATGACTGCGAACGAAAAATCGACGATTGTGTATGCCAATGAGCTCGAGCAACGCTATTCCGTGGCAAGCCGGCGTGAAGAGTTTTACGTACAAGAAGAAGTCATCTACTTTGACGGCAACTCTCTTGGATTATTATCAAAACGTGCAGAAACCTCATTACTCGCCATTCTGGATTCATGGAAGACCCATGGCATTGACGGATGGATGCAAGGTGAGCGTCCTTGGTTTAACTTGTCCGAAGAATTAGGTGCGTCCCTTGCTCCGCTGATCGGCGCGGAAGCTGAAGAAGTGATTGTGACAGGTTCGACTACCTCGAATCTCCATCAGCTACTCGCAACATTTTTCAAACCCTCAACCGGTCGAACAAAAATTTTAGCCGATGAATTAAACTTTCCGACAGATATTTACGCGATAAAAAGTCAGCTAGAGCTGCATGGACTAGATCCTGCAGAGCACCTGATTCAAGTGAAAAGCCATGATGGACAAACACTGCAGACGGAAGACATTATCGAGGCGATGACCGATGACGTTGCCGTTGTGATTTTGTCCGGAGTTCTATATCGTAGCGGACAAATTCTCGACATGGAGAAGGTAACAGAAGCGGCTCATGCACGAGGGATTTTAGTTGGCTTCGACTTGTGTCATTCGATTGGAGCGATTCCACATGCATTGGATGATTGGAATGTCGACTTCGCATTTTGGTGTAATTATAAACACTTAAATGGTGGACCGGGCGCGACGGGTGGCATTTACGTCAACAAAATGCATTTTGGAGTGCAACCTGGACTTGCAGGTTGGTTCGGTTCAGCGAAAGACCGCCAGTTCGATATGGAGCATACGTTTACTCCTGCAGAAGGTGCTGGGGCGCTTCAGATGGGCACACCTAACTTACTCAGTTCCGCACCGTTGATCGGTTCACTTGAACTCATGAACGAAGTCGGAATGGCCACAATTCGAGAACGGTCACTGGCATTGACGGGTTACTTGCAGGAGTTAATCAACCTGGAACTTGAAGAGTATGGATTTACGGTAACGAGTCCGAAAGTTGATGCGGAACGCGGTGGTCATGTATTCATCGTTCATCAAGAAGCGGCACGTATTTGTAAAGCGCTGAAAGCAAATGGGGTTATTCCGGATTTCCGCACGCCGAATGGAATCCGTCTGGCACCAGTTGCACTGTATAACACGTTTGAAGAAGTGCTTGAGACGGTGAACATTTTAAAGCGTATCATGGACGAAGAACAATATAAGCAATTTGAAAATAAGCGAGAAGTCGTCGCGTAAACGAGAACTGGGGGATTTGTGATGAATAAAGGGATTTCAGATTTGAATTTGGATCAAGAGGACATTCACACTGATTTTAAAAAGGATATGACGTACGGGGAATACTTGCATCTAGATCAGATTCTATCGAGTCAAGAGAGACTGTCAGGGCATCACGACGAAATGTTGTTCATCATCATCCACCAAGTGAGCGAACTATGGATGAAGCTAACGTTGCACGAGCTAACGGCAGCCATTGACGCAATCGACAAGGGTGAAATGCAGTCCGCATTCAAAAAACTAGCCCGTGTGACGAAAATTCAATCTCAAATCATACAAGCATGGGACGTACTCTCGACAATGACGCCTGCTGAATACTTGGAATTCCGCGATTCACTCGGTAAAGCATCTGGATTCCAGTCCTATCAGTATCGTCTAATCGAATTCGCACTTGGCTATAAGTCTTCTCATATTTTAAAGATTTATGAGAAGGACGCGGAAGTGCATGCGATGCTAAAAGACGCGTTGAACCAACCGAGTATTTATGACGTGGCGATTCGGGCATTAGCAAAAGCTGGTTTTGCGATTAATCCGGAATTGCTTGACCGCGATTTTAGTGTCACGTATGCAGGGGATCCAACTGTTGAAGCAGCTTGGGAAGCGGTCTATCGCGATGTCGATAAATATTGGGATTTGTATCAGCTTGCTGAGAAACTTGTGGACGTTGAGGATTGGCTACAGCAGTGGCGGTTCCGGCATATGAAAACGGTAGAACGAATTATCGGATTTAAAACAGGTACAGGCGGTTCGTCTGGTGTGAACTACTTACGCCACGTACTCGACCATCGGTTCTTCCCTGAACTATGGGATTTGCGAACTAAATTGTAAGAACGATAGAGAGATGAAAGAGGGGGAGTTGTATGGAGGAGAAGGGACGAACTGAGCAATGGTCCTCTAAGTTAGGATTTATATTATCATCTGCGGGGGCTGCGATCGGACTCGGGGCCATCTGGAAATTCCCTTATGTGACGGGGATGAGTGGGGGCGGTGCATTCTTCCTGTTATTTATCGTCTTCACCTTGGTCATTGGTTTACCGATGCTGCTTTCTGAATTTATCATCGGGCGTGGTACAGGTAAGGAAGCAATCAGTGCCTATAAAAAGTTAGCACCGGATAGTTTGTGGGTGTGGATCGGTCGACTTGGTGTCTTAGGATGCTTCTTACTGCTTTCTTTTTACAGTGTAGTTGGCGGATGGGTGCTCGTCTATAGCGGACTTGCAATCCCAGGTCAGGTAATCGGGGATGGAACGAACTACGGCGAGCTATTTGGCACGGTCACCGGTTCTGTTTGGATTACGTTGCTCGGATTACTGCTATTTACGGTCATTAACGTCATCGTCATTGCATCAGGGATTCAAAACGGCATTGAGCGTGCCAACAAATATATGATGCCACTGCTATTCGTCTTTTTCATAATCTTAGTGGTGCGTTCACTGACATTAGATGGTGCAATGGAAGGTGTGAAGTTTTTCTTAGCGCCGGACTTCTCGAAGATAACGGGTGAGTCGATTCTCTATGCACTTGGGCAATCGTTCTTCTCGTTAGCCGTCGGGTTTTCGTGTATGGTGACGTACAGTTCGTATTTGAAAAAAGACGTCAGCTTGCGGTCATCAGCAGGATCTGTCGTGGGCATGAACATCTTTGTTTCGTTGCTAGCAGGACTTGCGATTTTCCCGGTTGTGTTTGCGTTCGGGCTAGCGCCTGACGAAGGGCCTGGATTGCTGTTCATGGTATTGCCGGAAGTGTTCGGCCAAATGCCATTCGGGGAACTATTTTTAGCAATGTTCTTGCTTCTGTTCTTATTTGCGACATTGACGTCATCGTTCAGTTTGTACGAAATCATTGTCGCTGCACTAACGGCAAATGGCAAACGTACAAGGAAGACGGTTGCTTGGCTTACGGGGCTCATCGTGTTCGTGGCGGCAATTCCATCCGCCATGTCATCCAGTTTGCTGGAGTCCTTTATGATTAATGGCAAAAGTATTTTCGATAGCACGGACTATCTCGTTAGTAACATACTTCTGCCACTCGGAAACTTACTAATTGCAGTGTTCATCATCCACAGAATGGATCGTGAACTTGTAAAACAAGAATTCAACTTGAGTACAAATGATTCTCATGGATTGTTCCGCGTATGGCTCGTCTTGATGACTGTCGTCGTACCACTGACAATCGTAGCTGTATTTATAAATAATCTTTGATACGTGTAACTAGAAAGGATGATGGGCATGAAGAAGTTAACACAATGGATTGACATCACACAGCCCCTCAGCAATTCGATTGCAGAATGGCCCGGGGATACTCCGTTCAATTATGAGCTGACGTTTACGAAAGAACAGACAGGCTCCGTGAATATCGGTCAAGTCTCGATGAGTGTCCATACAGGGACGCACATTGACTCTCCGTTCCACTATGATAATGACGGCAAGCGTGTGCATGAACTCGATTTGTCTTTGTATATCGGGCCGGCTATGATTGTCGACGTCACAGGCCATGCAGAAATCGGTCGTGCAGAACTTGAGGGGTTTGACTTTAAAGATGTGGAGCGACTTCTTCTTAAAACAGGAGGTCACCCTGATCCGAATACGTTTCCGGAAGACTACCCCGTGTTGAAGGCAGACATTGGTCCATTTTTGAAGGAGCGGGGAATTCGGTTAATTGGCGTCGACGTCCCATCCGTCGATTCGGTCGACAGCAAAACGATGGATGCGCATCACTCGCTTTACGATAACGGCGTAAACATTTTGGAGAACACCGTATTGTCCAACGTGACGCCTGGAGTATACGAGCTGATTGCACTTCCACTTGCGCTGGAAGGCTCGGATGGTAGTCCGGTGCGCGCTGTGTTGCGTTCGCTGGAGAGATAACAATGTATAAGAGCTGCTTAGAGGAGAACTTCTCCTTTTAGCAGCTCTTTTTGAATGGTACAAGATGTAGCAAGAATTGTAGAAGCGAGTAATTATTTATGTTATATAAATTGTGTGTTATCGGAATGTGGTGAAGCTGATTGTCGTAGATTTAAAAGCTAATATAAATTGAAAATTTAAATATAAAACTTCAAAATAATTGGGAATTTGGTACAATAGGTTTAAACTGAGGAATTCAATGTACTGCAAACGGGTCACTATCTAGTATGCAAATTGTTGCTTTGCGCTCCAGACGGAACGCTTTCCGAGGGGCGTGGCTTGAGCCTCCTCAGTCGCAAAAAACGCTCCCTGCGGGGCTGATCCCTTCGGAGTCCTCCGTCTTCCGCTCCAAGCAACGGTGAGTACTATAAATAAAGCGTCCATTCAGTGAAATAAAGAGGAGGAATTATCATTTCAATTTCTTTATTATTTTTAATTTTGATAGGCGTTATTGTACTTTTAATGTTTGTTGTTCCAGCTGTTATGGCTGACAAAAATAGCGAGGAAGGGAAGAAACCATACAAAGTTTCTTGGACAATTTTAGGATTATTGGTTTTAAATTGGTTGTTATTCTTAACTAACTCATATTCTTTAATGCCAGCTAGTATTTCAGGTTTAATATTTACTCCAGTGTGGGTGTTTTTGTCTGTTGCAGGGATTATTGCAGTGGTTTATAAATTTAAAAAGAACAAAGGCTTTGCCGTTTCACTGGCGGCATTAACTACAATAAGCTCATTGGTTACTGTGCTTTCATACGGTATAGGCGAAATGTAAAAGCTTATTCAACAATAGGTCCAGATTTTTTAATGTTAAATGATTTAAAAGTTTGGGTAAGAATGAAATGGATATTATTATATCAATTGATTTAGTATTTGTTATGAACTTATTAGTTTTAGTATTTCTTAGAATCTAAAACTAATTAATAATAGGCTAATACTAATATGCCTATTTACCTTTCTAAAAGTTCTTTTAAAATCCTTATTCAGGGTTTTTAATTGGGAATGGCTTGAAGTGTTACTTGTTAAGAAATACTGATTTTCGTTATTTCGAAAGGAATATAATTGCAATTATTTCTCTTGGGAAATATAAGTGGAGGGGATCCTATGAATTCACAACAAAATATCAACAAGCCAGTGAAAGCGGATAATCTTATTCTCTTTACATTTTTTCTACACTTCTTGTTACTACTAGGTGCCAGCGCTGTACCAGAAGGACATTTTCTAATTTGGCTACCCATCAATCTGACAATGGAGACTTTCATCATATTCCGCCTTCTAATATTATGGAAGCGTTATAGTAAGTACGAACCGAGGCGGTACAATTCCCTTCAGTTGTATTGGGCGCTTATCGGATCATCTGTTTTTGCAATGATGCCTTTTGTTAGGGGGACATATGGCTCGGTAGCTTTTTGGCCATTCCTGATTGGTACAGTGTTTTTATTCTTATTCAGCCATTTATTGAAAGAGAGGATTACTTCAGTATTTGTGAATCCCAGCAAGACGAGGCAACTCATCAATTTGCCGAGAGCGCTGGCAGTCATTATTATCGTAGGACTTGTAATCATTACTATGCTGCGCTTTACACAAGCACATCCTAACTTTGGGCTTAGTATTTTCTTATATCTGATAGCGGGGTTTTTGGTTTTTTGTGCGACTCCTTTTTCGCTTGACCAAGAACGTATCGAAAAGCTAAAAACAGATTAAGAAAGGAGAAAGTTCTGGGAAATGAAATGTTCATGAATTTAGCTAGCTTTTGCAAATTACCCGGCTAAAAACCGATTTTGTTTTTGCTGTATAAGTATGTATCTTCAATATTAAACATATTAAGCAAACGGGCCAGCGCGACAAGTTCTGTGATAAATGCCTTTGGCATGAAAACACAGGAAATTCATCATGTGAATTTC
>NZ_JBPFDS010000029.1:0-15077 GCF_059415065.1 Sporosarcina sp. SAFN-010
TGGGAAACTAGCACGTTCGGTGTGGAGCAGGGGAAAAGCTGGAGATAACATCAAATGCTTACCTATTGCCAACGATTGTGGAGCAATGCCTTTAAAGAAAATTGCATTTATAGGTTAAAATTTAGAAGACATAGTGAATTATCCATCTTTCCTACCGCGCTTCGCTTGCTCCCTGTAGAGGATTAATCAGAGTTTCACTCTGATCATCCTCTACAGGACAACTAGCAGCTATGATGTATACATAGGTATTTGACGTGACTTATTTGATCGTTATTTCTTTCAACTCTGCCGAATTTAAAATACGTGCAGTAAAAGAGAATCTTATAGTTGAAGGTCCTTCTCAAATCTTTATCGAAAATGATTTTTCATTTATAGTATTTTCTATTGGGTTTTACGGTGGGATTTAAATCGCTTTTTTATTTCTCTAATAAGCAATCTGTAGTTTTTTAAAAAGACTTTACCATACACGTGAGTGCGTTTTTTGCTTTTAATGTAATTAACTTTTTGCGTTTGAATCCGTCAAAGGCTTAATATTAATCTGATATTCAATCTTAATGTCCATCTTCTCGAAAAGTTCAATCCATTTTTTTTCATCCATTGGTTTTGAGAATGGTTTTAATGTATGAATGCCTAACTGTAATGGATCCACATTCAATTCTTGCATCTTTTTTACTAGTTCTTGTGTTTGTTTTTCAAAATAGGATTGGATATCTTTTTTCAAATCTTCTAAATCCTTTGGGTCAAATAATCGCTTTTCTCCCCGGTATTCTTCAATTCTTGAGTCTATCTTCACTGTATAGGTCATTGTAGACAAGCTTTTATTGATATCCACTTTCGTTTTAGACCTAACATGACCTAGAACAACTTTTAATTCTGGGATCGGTAAAACTGCTAAGTAGTGATTGTTGTGTAACAGCTGGAAGATACGATCATCAAAAGTTGCTGTTATTTCAACTAATTTATCCTTTTGAAACAGGGCTGTACCTTCATAGCTGATAGCGTCATTTTCTATTTTGAATACAGGTAAGAAAGGATCTGAATAAGGAGTATATAACATTTTTTCAAATTCATATAAATTAACGACACTAAATTCTCCCTGATTTTCTTCCTCATAGTGCTTCAGCATTCGGTAAAAAGAGTAATCAAGATTTTCTTCTTTGTCCAATTTATTTTCCAAATATTCTTCGAAATTTCCTTTTACGATAACTAAATAGATTCTCAAAGAAATATCCGGATCGGTCAATAACACATTAATAATGGACATAATCCCCTCGTTTTTAGCGAGGTCTTCATTAATTATCAGCATTCGCATTTGCCCAGTTTTTGCTTCCTGGTAGAAGTTTATATTAAAATTCCTTAATCCCTCCTTTATTAAGCTTACTTCTTCCGTCATTACACTCTTTTTTTCTTTGCTTAGAGAAGGCAAAATTGTACTGATTTTTATTTTACCTTCATCCCCTTTACTCAGTGATAAAAATGTGACTGGAGTAAGCTCTTCAATAATATTATTTTCAGTAAAAGGGGCACATCCAGTTAACCATAATGCCATAAATATGATTGACATTTTTTTAGCCATCTTCTTTTGTAGTCTCATGTTTATTAACCCCCTTTATCTTCATCACTACGATAATAGTAATTGGAACCACTAAGTAACTTAAGCTTCCTGCTAAAATTTGAAGGTTAAGTAAAATAACCTGCTTTTCATCTGACTTCCAAATCCATTCATTCACAAGAATCATTCCGATTAAAATAATGAATACACTGAATAAAAAGCCTACTCGACTGGATGGTCTCTCCATTTTCCCATTAGCTATTTTAGATGCTCCATAAAACAACAGTAGAAAAATTGAAACCGCAAAGACGATGTTAAATAATTCCAAAGAAAGCATGACCATATCAATACGTTCAATTACTGGATTTTGAAAATAACGGGCCATAGTGACAATTGGAAATTGACTTTTGCTTAAATAATTGGAACCGAAATAGAATAAAGACGCCATATATAAGGATACATACTCTATAACGGTTAGAGCATTGCCATAAGACAAATAGCGAAATGTCTTATTATTTGTTTTAAACCACGGTCCCAAAAATACCAGAAATTCAGGCCCTGAAAATGAAGATAAAATTAAAAATATTCCTTTCCAGGAATCCCTACTTAATTCCATTGGAATAATCGGATACAAATCACTGAGTTGAGCTATTGGAGGAAAGAAGAAAAAAGCAAAGAATAAGAACATCCAAAATGTACATAAAAATGAAATCACGACAAAACGTATAGTTTTTTCAACGCCCTTCCATGCTACATACAAACAAGACAACAGAATAAAAAAGATAAGCCAATTTGAATCTGTAGCTGGAAACATAAATACTTGAAGCATTTCCGAGAATCCTAACATAATCACGAGAATTTTAAGCAGGATAAAGAACAACCCGATGAATGAGAGGAGACGTACAAGTTTTTTTCCGAATAATTGGACAAACCCGTTGTATCCTTCGCTAGAAAACCGGGTTAAAAACCATTTGGATAAAAGAAGAATGTTTAGTTGAGACAATATGCCGACCGCTATAATCACCCAAATCATATATGAATGGATCAAAAACCTTGGCATAATCAAAAAAAAGTAAAGCATTTGGAGGCGATTTACCATCAACATGACATAGAACCCATTATAGGTTTCATTCTTATTAAATAATTGAAGGGCTTCCATCAGTTCATCTCCTATTTTGATATCTCTTCAACTTCAGCGGTTTAAGATGTTCTGGACGCTCCTTCATTTTGACTAAAGGCACTCGAATGAATAGGTCAAGCCAATCTTTTCCGTAGAAAGGGGCAACAGGAGATAAATATGGCTGCTTGAGTGAAGACAAGCCATTAAGGTGGGCTAAAATGACAATCATTGCCAGAACAATCCCTACTATCCCAAGAAACGAAGAAAACACAAGAAGAATGAATTGAATCAATGAATTCGCCTTTGTCATAAGGTAATTAGGAACAAGAAAAGATCCGATAGTTGAAATCCCTACCATGACAATTAACACCTTACTTGCAAAACCAGCCTCAACTGCTGCTTGACCAATTACAATGCCCCCAATAACCCCAAGCGTTTGACCAGTCTTTGTTGGCATCCTTAAACTTGCTTCTTTTATAATTTCAATAAAAATCAACATGATAAATGCTTCCCAAAAAGGAGTGAACGGAAGCTTGCTCCTTGACTCCACCAAGACAAAAAGTGTTTGTAAAGGAATCATTTGATAGTGATGGGTTGTTAATGCCACGTAAAATGGGATCAATGTGATAGACAGAATAAAACTTACATAACGGATGATGCGCAAAAAACTCGCAACTACCCATCGATTAATATAATCCTCTGGTGATTGGAACAAATGAAAAAAAGTGATTGGGGCAACGAGAGCAAAAGGTGTATTGTCTACCAGAATCGTAATTTTTCCTAATCCCAGAGAATTAGCAACAACATCAGGTCGGTCAGTTTGCTGAAACTGAGGAAAAATACTACCTTGATGTTCCTCCATGAATTCCGCTACTTGAGAAGAATCAGAGAAGAGATCATAATTAATTTCCGAAATCTTCTTTTTGGCGGTTGAAACAAATTCTGGATTGGTCAGCCCTTCTATGTACAATAAAACCACATTTGTCTCACTTAAAGAACCAACGGTGAACTTCTCTGTTTTCAGATCAGGTGTTGGAAGTCGTCTACGAATGAGCGTAATATTTTGTTCTAGCTGTTCACTAAAGCTGTCTTTTGCTCCTAAAAGGATGGTTTCAGTATCGGATGGTTCAATTGCACGTCCAAGTGGATTTTCTAAAGGGATAGCGAACCAAAGGTTTGACGAAGAGTCAAATAACAAAACAGATCCTTTAAACAGCTGCTTTTTTGCCTCATTAAAAGTGGAAATGGAGTTTATTGTTGAGTGAACATTGCATTCCTGAATGGATTGTTTGGAACAGTTAGATAAAGGTTTTAGAATGCTTTCATTTAATCTTTCTTGGTCAATCAGAGTTCTTACGTAGATAAGATCAACATTTTGATTTTCAGAAATGTTGATTTCCACAAATTCCGCATCATCCATTTGAACGAGGGCTTTTTTTAGAGTCTCTATTGATATTTCTGATTCTGCGTTTGATTGAGAAACAGGCTTATTTTCATCTGATTGTTTTTTCCAAAACATGTACATTCCTCACTTCTAAATGTTAAAAAGCATTTTTGGAAGAACGGTAAAATTCGATATTAATTCCATTGTTGGCTTTTTAAGTTTAAAATATACGTAACTATATTAATAAGAGAGGCACACCCGTACCTTCTTAACAGGAGGGATTATATGTTAAAAGGATATTGATTACTAATGGAATACTTATAGTGGCCGTTGCGAATAAGGATGAACCAGAACCGTTATCTACTAAAGAACGAGAATTACAATTTTCTACATTGATTACGGTAACTGAAAAATTATGAGAAAAATGGGGATTTTGAATCTACAGTAATTTCGAACTTGGAGATAGAATTGAAGGTAAAAGTTAAAGAGAATAAAGAATATTTTAATTCAGTAAAAAGGGATTTTGAGTCCATTGCAAAAAATGTAATTAAATCGTTGTCGACATAGATATAAACACGTATTCGGAAATATAATACTGAGTATCAAAAACCCATTATCATTCAAACTTCAATAAAAGGTTCAGATAAAGATGCACATAGTTAGCAATGGAAATTGAAGAGACAGTGAATGAAATCCTATATTTTAAGGAACTATATTCTATATCTAATATTGACTCTTATGAAATTAAAGTATTAAAAGCCAAAAGGAAATTAGTAAATTAGTCAATATATTGGCACCCATGTTCAACTAACGGGCGCGATTGTGGAACAACACCATAGCTAACAGGAACTGTTTTTCCCATACTCCAGATATTAATAAACAAAAAGAATCCATTCTGAACAATAACTGTTCAGAGTGGATTCTTTTGATATTTTCAATTTCAATCACCCGCGGAATGGCCACCAGACGCCTCGGCCGAACGATACGGTAATCGCTGGGATCAGAAGCGGCAAAATGATGAGACCATACAACAAGAGACCTGTAATGACGATGGTTGCAATTTGTACAAGGCTTAATACGCCAGAAGGCATCATTGCGCCGAATGTTCCGGCTAGGATGACGGCAGCGGTGATAATGACCGTGCCCATCTTCGCCATTGAAATCTTCAATGCGTCGGCAATCGTACTTCCTTTGATGCTCTCTTCACGGAAGCGGTCGAGCAGGAAGATCGAGTAGTCGACGCCGAGTGCGATCAGCATGATGAACCCGAAGAATGGAACTGCCCAGCTGATTCCGTCGTATCCGAGTCCATTCACAAAAATCAGTTCCGTAAAGGAAATCGCCGTGTAATACGTAAGTAGCAACGAACCGATCATATACAGTGGCATGATTGCAGATCGGAATAGAATCGTCAAAACGACGAACAGTCCAACCAACATAATGACCACGGTCCGGGTAAAGTCTTT
The DNA here is from genome assembly GCF_059415065.1 of Sporosarcina sp. SAFN-010. Classification (NCBI taxonomy): domain Bacteria; kingdom Bacillati; phylum Bacillota; class Bacilli; order Caryophanales; family Caryophanaceae; genus Sporosarcina; species Sporosarcina sp. SAFN-010. The sequence goes on from NZ_JBPFDS010000029.1 coordinate 5,523, forward strand.
CGATGAAATATCATCGAGATCGGAGTTCATGCTGGAAATACCCGCAAAAGCAACGTCGGTATTTTCAAATGGTGTTCCGATGATAGATGTTTTCACGCTGTCCTTGATCGCATGCACTGTTGCAATCGATTCACGGGCATAGGGATCATCTTTCAAGATGACTTCCATGAGAATTCCGGTTTCGTCGCCAAATGTATAACGATCGATGACCGGTTGGAACTCTTCTTCGCCGAGCGTACCTGCGGGAATGTAGATTCCTGTATCGCGGATACTTGGCGCTTCACTCATATCTTTCAGCATATCTGTTACTTCTGTCAGCCCTTTACTAATTTCAGTCAAACCATTCTTAGAATCGGTGACGCCTTTGGCGAGTTGACCGATTCCACTGCTGAGCTGACCGACCTGGGAACCGGATCCTTCGATCTGTCCCGCAGCGCCATTCAAGCTTGTTGAGATTTTACCTAGTTCCTTATTGAGGGCGTTCAATCCGCCAACTGCTTGTGCGGCAGGCATTCCTTGAGACAATCCGCCAGCGAGTTGGTCGAGTTGGTCATTGATTTGCCCGATACCTTGCGCTGCCTGGCGTAATCCGGCACCGCCGGACGATGCTTCAGAACCAGACGGCAACTTGCTTGTAGCATCGTTCAGTCCGCCTTCGACTTGCCCGAGTCCTTCTTGAACGCTTTTAATGCCGTCATTCGCTTCTTTTAAACCATCGGAGATTAATCCTAATTGGTTGTCGACATTTAAATCGTCAATCTGTTCACCTGTTGGACGGGTAATCGTACGTACGGATTTCACGCCATCCACTTTCTCTAGGTTACGGCTAATTGTCTCTAAGTAAGGGACGTCTTTTTCATCGACAATCGAATTGTCGTCTTTCAAAATGACCTGGACTGGAAGAGAATCCCCTTTACCAAATCCTTCTGAAATCAGATTCAACCCTTTCACGGACTCTTTCGACTGATCGATTTCATCAACCGTGTTAAAGGAAAGGTCGTTGTCGTAAGTCAGCAATAATGGCACCGTGATGACAGCGACGATTGCCATTGAGAGCAATGGACGTGAAACAGAAAGTTTGCTGAAACGGATCCACAATTTACTGTCGTTGTGGGACGTAGCTTGCTTTGCTGGCCAGAACAATTTGTCTTTCAGCAACATCATGAACAATGGTACGACTGTGAAGAGCACGAGAATCAGAACAGCAATTCCGACTGCAACCGCAACCGCGGATTTGAAAATCGGGAAGTCTGCGAATCCGATCGCAGCGAATCCGATGAATACGGCAAGTGAACTGATAATCAATGTCCGACCCGCGGTTTTGTATGTGTTAATGATCGCTTCCTGGATTTCATGCCCTTCTATCAATTCTTCTTTGTATCGGCTTAAGAGCAAAATACAGTAATCGGTTCCGAGTCCGAACAGAATGGCTACCAGGAATATCTGCGTATAGTTTGAGACTGGGAATCCGAACCAGTCGACGAAGAACGCAACGAGAGATTGGCTGAGTAAATACGTAATCCCGACGGCAATCAATGGAACGATTGGAGTCACGATCGAACGGAACACGATAAGCAACAAAGCAAAGATGAGGACGACGGTAATGACTTCCGTCTTCTTCAATCCTTCTTGTGCACTTTCGTTTACGTCATTGTTAATGATCGCTTCACCTGTTAGATAGACTGTTGTGTCTTTTGGCAACATTTCAGAGCGGATTTTTTCGCTTAGATCGATGATTTCTTCTTCTGAACCATCTACAGTAATTGGAACAAGTACCGTCTTTTTGTCTTCGGAGACGAGTTGGTTCTCAATCTCTTCGCTTTCAAATGGATCCATGACAGCGGTAACGGGTTTTCCTACATTTTTAATTTCTTTTGCGGTGTTCTGAACCGCTTTTTTGTCTTCATCTGAGACGGCTTTGTCAAAGTCATACACGAGTGATAGTGTATCTTCTGAAGCGCCTGCCTTTTCCAAGATGTCCGCCGCTTTTTGTGAATCAGCGTCATCAGCTAACTGAAACGAGCCGGCTTCTTCCGCTTGCTTCGCGAGGTCTGGAGCAACGAATAGTAACCCTATTGCAAGACCAAGCAGGACGATGAAAATCGGCCATCTGAATTTTAATATCGTTTTCATCAATTAAGCTCCTTCATTTGCAAAATATCTTTTAGTTTCCGAAATGTGCTAACGAACTGAACCAATTCTTTTTCTGAAATTTCATCAGTAAAGAGATTTGCAATTGTTTCATTAATCGCGGTGTTGGAAGCAGCGAGGATTTCACGGCCGGGTTCTGTCAATCGGACCACTTTTGCACGTTGGTCATGTTGAGCACGTTCTGAACGGATCAATCCTTTTTCTTCGAGCTTCTTTAGGCGTGCAGTAATCGCACTTTTATGGACACCTTGGAGCTCCGCAAGTTTCCCGTTCGATAACGAATCATAGGCTGATAATAGCTTTAACGTTTGAATCTGCTCTGGAGAATATTCTTTCCAAATCGGTGATTGAACCGATTTTAGGAAATGCTCCGTTCCGTAAATAATCACTTCTTCAAATAATTCAATTGCTTCTAGTAATGTTTCTTTCATAATAAGTTCACCCCCTAAACCAATTACTAGTTTAGGGGATAAACTATCAGGCGTCAACTAGAAAGATTTGAATAGGTTCTACCAACATAAGTGCTTAATCTAGATGTGATAAACTATTAAAGAGACTTGTATGGGAGTATTGTATATTTTATTTATATTCGTTGATTGTAGCGGAAAGCGTTCGCCTGCAGCGTAAATCAACACTGTTATGCAGACTAATAAAAAAGGAGTGGTAACTATGGACGGTAAAAATAGAAGTGATATTCATCCGGGGTTGAAAGTAGCAGTCATCTTGAAGAAAGATCAGCGAAGCGGTGTGAAAACAGAGGGAGTTGTCAAAGACTTGCTGACAAATTCAGCTCATCATCCTCACGGCATCAAAGTACGTCTTGAGGATGGACAAGTCGGTAGAGTGTGCGATATTTTAGGGAATTAAAAACCTAACCAATATGAATAGGAGGGAAATCATGGGGTTCGAACAAACTCTAGGTATTCAACATCCAATTATTCAAGCACCAATGGCGGGAATCACTTCGCCTGAATTCGTTGCAGCATGTACAGAAGCAGGTGTATTAGGCTCGATTGGAGCTGGTTATTTATCTGCATCTGATACACGCAGCGTAATCCAAGAAGTGAAGGCACTGACAAATGGGCCGTTTTCTGTAAATCTATTTGTGCCAGACAACACACCATTTGACCAAGAGCAACTGCGTTTAGCTTATTTAGCGTTGCAACCAGTCGGCGAACAGCTGGGCATGCCGTTTTGGAAAGCACCGCTGTCTGAACCGGATTTTCACGGACAGGTCGACGTAGTTATAGAAGAAAAGCCAGCAGCCTGTTCGTTCACGTTTGGAATCCCGGATGTAGAATCTGTTGAAAGACTTCACGATGCAGGGGTACTTTTAATTGGAACCTCGACTACTGTAGACGAAGCAATGGCAGTGCAACAAGCGGGACTAGACATGGTCGTCATTCAAGGCGCAGAAGCCGGTGGGCATAGAGGATCATTTCACCCAGGTGGTCCGCTAATTTCACTGGATGCCTTACTGGAGGAAGTTCGTGATATCATTCAAATTCCAATCATCGTGGCTGGTGGCATTGCAACGAATGAGCGGATGAGCGGACTGCTGAAAAAGGGTGCTACCGCTGTTCAAATTGGAACTGTACTTTTAGCAACAGAAGAAAGTGGAGCATCAAGTACCTATAAGCAAGCAGTTTTGGATGCGACTTCAGACAGTACGGTAATCACAGATGTGTTTTCCGGGAGACCGGCTCGTGGCATCCGCAATCGATTCATTGAGCAGATGAACGAATCCCCGATTGCACCCTATCCCTACCAAAACGATTTGACGAAACGTATCAGAAAAGAAGCAGCTGTGCAAAACAATGCAGAATTTCTGTCGTTATGGGCGGGATCATCTGTTCAACACACGCAAACAGGCACTGTTGAGAGTGCTATTGCCAAATTTTTAACTAAAGATTAAGTGAGGAGAGTGCTATTGTGCATTCTCCTCTTTTGAGTTGACGGAAAATACAGTATACTTAAAAGGTAGAGGTTTGAGAGGTGTGAGCAAAGTGGATTTACTAATTATCATGTTGGAACGCGTCGGGACGATTGTTGCGGTTGCGTTCATCTTGACGAGGTTTCGTTTCTTCAAACAGCTCGTGCACCATGACACACTCGATCGTCGACAAACTGTGAGTGCCATTGTGTTTTTCGGGTTCTTCGGTATTATCGGAACTTATTTAGGAGTTGCCTTTAACACGGAAACATTCCATTTCAATAGCGTAACGATGAATCTAGCGGGAGACGAAGCAATCGCCAATTCTCGTGTTATTGGGATCGTTGTCGCAGGATTGCTCGGGGGCTATCGATTCGGTGTTGGTGCGGGTCTTATCGCTGGAATTCATCGAATGACGTTAGGTGGATTTACTGCGTTTTCATGTGGACTGTCGACTATTTTGTCAGGGATTCTAGCAAGCTATTTCTATAAAAAAGGGAAAACAGTCAAACCACTTACGGCATTTGCAATCGGTGCGCTCGCTGAGTCCATTCAAATGGGACTTATACTCGTACTCTCGAAGCCATTTACTGAAGCATGGGCGCTCGTTCAAGCAATCGGTTTGTCGATGATTATCGCAAATGGCGTTGGAACAGCCATTTTCCTTCTTATTGTGTATAACGTAATGAGTGAGCAGGACAGAGCAACCGCGCTCCAAGCGCAAAAAACGTTACGAATTGCGAACCAAACACTCGCACACTTAAGAAAAGGGATGACACCTGAAACGTGCAACGAAGTGTGCCAGATTCTTTTCAACGAGCTCTCACCGAGTGCTGTAGCAATGACGAATCGAAAAGAAATTCTCGCACATGTCGGAGTAGCTAGTGATCATCACCGTTCGTACAGTCCAATTCAAACACATATAACGAAAGAAGTGCTTAGACATGGAAACCGTGTTGTGGCAAATGACCAAGCAATCCATTGTATTCACACGGATTGTCCACTTGGCGCAGCTGTCATTGCGCCATTGAAACAGAGAGACCAAGTGGTTGGCACGCTGAAATTATATTATCCATCTGAAAAAGCCATTACAGATGTCACGATTGAATTGATTGACGGACTCAGTTCGTTACTTAGTGATCAGTTGGAAATCGCAGCAGCAGACCAAGCGCATGAACTTGCGAAAGATGCAGAAATAAAGGCCTTGCAAGCACAGATCAGTCCTCACTTCTTCTTCAATTCACTGAATGTCATTATTTCTCTTATACGAACGGATCCGGATCAGGCACGTCAATTGTTAACTTCGTTGTCAAAGTTCCTGAGACAAAACGTTGAAGGAACAACTGCTGCACGGGTTACGCTTGAACAAGAATTAGCTCACGTGCGCGCCTATCTACAAATCGAAGAAGCCCGCTTTGTCGACAAACTTACGATTGACTTTGATGTAGATCCTTCTGTGCTCTCGCAACTCATACCGCCACTTACGCTTCAGCCGATTGTTGAAAATGCGGTCAAACATGGAATCGCAGATATGGCAAGAGGTAGCGTCGTGAAAGTGATGATTGCTGCACGTGATGGAGAAACGGAAATTACAGTTACAGATAATGGAAAGGGTATTACAACAGAACGGCTGAAAACTTTGGGGGAACATCCGGTTGAGTCGGAGTCAGGTACTGGGATGGGACTGTATAATGTACATCGCAGGTTGATGATGACGTTTGGCGACCAAGCAGGACTTCAATTTACGACAACAAACGGGGAAGGGACGGTCGTACGCTTTGCAATTCCAAAAGAAGAGGTGATCCGCCATGCCATCTAACATTCAAGCACTCGTTGTGGATGATGAACGCTATGCGCGTGAAGAACTCATATATTTGCTCGGTCGTCATTCGAATGTGAAAATTATTGGAGAAGCGGATTCAGGGGACGCAGCCATTATGAAGGCAATCCGGTTACAGCCCGACGTCGTATTTTTGGATGTGGAAATGCCTAAGATGAATGGGATCGAAGTCGCGGCTGTTTTGAGAGAATTGAAGAATCCCCCTCAAATCATTTTTGCAACCGCTTATCCTCAATTTGCAGCGGATGCGTTCCGCGTGAATGCAATCGATTACTTATTGAAACCATATGAAGAAGAACAGATTTCACAAACATTGAATCGGATTCGAGTGAAGGAAACGCCAGAGACTGTCCAAGAGTCTATCCATCAACTTGGGAAATTAGCAATTGAACGGGATGGGGAAATTGTCTACGTCCCCATTAGTTGTATTTTATACATCTGCCGTGAGGATAGTGTGACTCGAATCATAACAAAGACGAAAGAGCATGAAGTGAAGATGACGTTAAAAGAATTGGAGACGCGACTCTCTACTTTTTCGTTTTATCGTATTCATAAAAGTTATCTAGTCAATCTGTTACACGTCAATCGTTTGTCACCTTGGTTCAATGGTGCCTATCAGCTCGAAATCGAGGGCAGCACAGAGAAATTGTCTGTGAGCCGTAACTATGTGAAAGGCTTGAGGGCAAAACTTGAGCATTAACACGACACGTTAATATCTCTGACATACATCTTAATCCTGAAAACCGACATGTTAGCGCAAAATCCATCCGTTGTTAGAATAATTAATCTAAACTGATAACAGAATATAAAAAGACAAAGGGGTGGGAATTGCATGTATACATTTCTATTTGGGGTAGTGTTGCTCGTTGTCGGCTATTTCACGTATGGGAAATTCGTGGAACGCGTTTTTGGATTGAAGGAAGAACGTCAGACTCCTGCATATGCAAATGCTGATGGGATTGACTATGTACCGATGAACACAAAGAAGAACTCCTTAATTCAGCTGCTGAATATTGCAGGAGTTGGTCCGATTTTCGGTCCGATCATGGGAGCGCTATATGGCCCGGTAGCATTTCTCTGGATCGTATTTGGTGCGATTTTTGCGGGTGCCGTGCACGACTATTTAACAGGTATGATTTCTATTCGAAACCGTGGCGCACATTTGCCGGAACTTGCTGGTAAATTCCTCGGTAAATTCATGAAACATCTTGTAAACGCTTTCGCAATTTTACTTTTATTACTCGTTGGAACAGTATTTGTTTCTGCACCTGCAGGCTTGTTGTATACCTTGATGAATGGTTGGGCAGCTATGGGCTTCATCATTGCAGCAATCTTCATCTATTACATTCTCGCAACGTTACTTCCGATTGATAAAATCATAGGTCGCTTCTACCCAATTTTCGGCTTATTGCTCATCATCAGTGCACTGGGCGTTGGCGGAGGAATGCTAGTTACTGGAGCACCAATCCCAGAACTGTCACTTGCAAACTTGCACCCAGATAATATTCCGATCTTCCCACTGCTGTTCTTGACGATTTCATGTGGAGCATTGTCCGGTTTCCATGCGACACAAACTCCAATCATTTCTCGTACGACACAAAGTGAAAAACAAGGTCGCAAAATTTTCTACGGTATGATGATTGCTGAAGGAATCATTGCAATGATCTGGGCAGCTGCTGGAATGGCGTTGTTCAATGGTCCAGTTGGATTGAACGAATTGCTTGCTGCAGGTGGTCCTGCAATGATCGTTAGTGAAGCTTCTGTGTTAATGCTTGGCGCTGTTGGTGGAACACTAGCAATCCTCGGTGTTATCATCTTGCCAATTACTTCAGGGGACACTGCTTTCCGTAGCGCTCGCATGATTATTGCTGACTATTTCAAATTACCACAAGTGAAAATCTTAAGCCGTCTATGGATTGCACTTCCGCTATTTGCAGTCTCTATCGCGTTGACATTTGTTGACTTCAATATCCTTTGGAGATATTTCTCGTGGGCGAATCAGTCAACTGCGGTCATTGCGCTCTTTGTCGCAGCAATGTATTTATTCATCGCAAAAAAGAATTACTGGATTGCGCTCGTACCAGGGGCATTCATGCTCATGGCAACAACGACGTATATCCTGAATGCGCAAATCGGATTTAGATTACCGATGGATGTCGCATTGATAGGTGCTAGTGTAATTTCGATTTTCCTAGTAGCGCTGTTCTTCTTTGCAGCTGTCAAAGCTCGGAGAGAGAATATACCTTTGGAAGTCACAGCCCCAGATTGGGACGATGCACTAGCAGGAGCAGCATCTGCTGCAACGACACCACAAGAATAATAGACAGGACCTTCGGAAAAACACACCGAAGGTCTTTTTATATTCCTCTATACGGCGCTCCTTGTTCCCTTGTATACTAGTCTCAGACAGGGGGATGCTGGATGCGTAAATACATTGGTGAAATCGGCCTGCTCGTAACGGCCATTATTTGGGGAACAGGATTTCCTGTCAGCGCGATTGCGTTAGACTATTTTAGTCCTTATCAAATCCTTGCAGGACGGTTTATCATTGGAGCTGTATTGCTTGGAGTTGTGTTTTATAAAAAAATGTTGAACCTTTCTAAGTCTGTTCTTCTAAAGGGTGGCCTACTAGGTGTGTTCTTGTATAGTGCATTTGCATTCCAGACGGTTGGTTTGCAATTTACAACACCGTCCAATAATGCATTTTTAACGGCAGTGAACGTACTGATCGTCCCGTTCATTGCATTCGTACTGTATCGTAGAAAAGTAAGCGCATTTGAGCTCGTCGGTGCGGTTCTTGCAATGGCTGGAATTGCACTTTTATCGTTAAATGGATCACTTTCGGTCAATCCTGGAGATGTATTATCTCTTTTGTGCGCTGTGTTCTTTGCATTCCATATTTTTTACACAGGTCAATTTGTTCGCAAAGAAGATGCGATTACATTGACACTTGTCCAAATGACGGTTGCTGCGGTAATTGCCTGGATCGTAATCGGGGTAAAAGGAGAGACAGCCCTTCCCATCACGACGACTTCTGCGACTTCATTACTCTATTTAGGTGTGTTCTCAACAACGCTCGCATTCCTATTGCAAACTGTTGCGCAAAAGCATGTCTCAGAAACAAAAGCGGCAATCCTTCTATCAATGGAATCATTATGGGGAATGATCTTCTCCATTATCATGCTTAGCGAAATCGTCACAGCACAAATGCTCATAGGAGCTGCACTCATTTTACTAGCAATCATACTCGCAGAAACAAAACCTTCATTTTTAGTAAAAAGAAAAATCCGTAAATCCATATTGTGAATTCTAATATTGTGAGCTTTTGGTTTTAATGATTGCTTATTATAATAGTTGTTTGGAGCGGAAGGTGGCGACTCCGGAGGGACAAGCGAAGTATTGAAGACCCTGGACTGAGCGTAGCGAAAGTCGTAACGAAGAACGGCTTTTGCGAGTAAAAGCGAAGTGTTAGGAGCACAGGGCTTCCTTATTTTCTGCAAAGAACGCAGAAATACGGCAAATCGAACTCTTCGTGGTTCGATTGGCTTCAATCGAGCCCCTCGGAAACATACTAACATTAGTAGCACAAACCATGGCCGTGGTTTGTGCTACTATTTTTTTATGGTAGAAG
>NZ_JBPFDS010000030.1:0-10298 GCF_059415065.1 Sporosarcina sp. SAFN-010
CCTCCGATGTAAGTACTTTTTAAAAGTGTACCACTTCGAAGGTGTTTTATATTGTCTCATTAATTTAGGTTAGCCCATCACCTTAAGCCGGTTTTTATTATTAAAGATTATTTGTATTGATACGTGGGTATCGGCCAGCATTTTCTTCTACTTCGGCATCTGCACCTGCATTTTCAAGCGGAACCCCACTTTCTGAAATCTCGCTTGAACTGTCTGATCGATTGGTGTCGATTTTACTATTTTCGCTAAAGAGATCCGGATGCCGTGGTGTTTTTGGATCGTCCAAAACAAATAATGCTACTCCGCCATCCTTGACTTCATTGTAAAAGGCCTTGGTTTGTTGTTCATTAAAACCGAGCTGCTCGAATGCTTCTTTAGCTGGTTCATCATTTGTAAAAAAGAATTTCATACGTCCTAAAAATCCGTCTTGTTCTCTTGTCGCTAACACAATATCTGTTTGATCTTCGAGCATCCTGTCATTATCATCCAAATTGGAAACTGCCAGGATTTCGTCCTTTGTGTAACCGAACGATTTTAATTGTGTAATTTTAATTAACACATTATCAATTGAATGAAATGTCCCCACATACCGTTTTTGCTTCATAATTCATTCACTTCCTTCCCCATATAATTGGTCGCTCCTTGTGTAAGTATCTATTCCCCAAACAGACATCTTTAGAAACACTTATTTTGTAATGTTTATTTTTTGCTGATTAGTCAATACTGTTACTATCACATAAAAGGAGTGGACACTTCCTATGGACGTTAAAGGCAAAGTTGAAGGTGAACTAAATAAGTTGGACAGTGAAAAGAAAGAAGATATCTTAAAAAACTTTACATCGTTTAAAGATTATCTCTCCGACAAAGTAAGCAAAGGTGAAAAGTTGGGACTCAGTGAGGAACAACTGACGAAGGCAACAGAGTATGTCGCAGGGTATTTGGCGAAACACGAAGAACCGAAAAACCGCGAACAATACGTGCTTCAAGAACTTTGGAAAGTCGGCGACAAGGAAGAGCAAAAAGCACTGTCCAGTCTTTTGCTGAAACTCGTCAAAGCGGAGTAACTCCTAAAAGGAGGACTATTCATGAACGACAAGAAAAAGTCATTCACTGCCGAAGATCGAAAAGAGGTTATCCAACCTTATTTGGATAACCCTGATGCCGTTAAAACTGACAAAGAATCCCTTTTTGATATGCATGAAGATATGCAAACGGTAGATGCAGTCCCTGTTGAAGACACAAATATGGAATGGGAAGAAGAAAAGCAAGAAAACCATCGTAAATCCAAAGATCAATCATCCAGTGAAGAAAAATACGCGGGCAGATAATTTTATCCGTAGACACCTTCTTAAACAGAGGGTGTCTTTTTTTCATTTCCCGGGCAATAATTAGAGGTCTAACTTCCTAACGTATCAAAATGGTAATCAGCGTGATATACTATTTAGCTTAGGAGGAAATGCATTATGAAATTTTGGATATATCCCATTCTCGTAATTGTCGCGGCAAGCAGTTACGGAATTCTTTCATCTATTGTCAAATTAGCCATTAAAGATGGTTATTCGGCTTCTCAAGCTGTTACTAGCCAATTCTTCATAGGGTTCTTAATCGCCCTTTTACTTTACATCATCATTCAACACAAGCGTCCTCGTTTTGGTGGGGGCTGGACACTTATACTTGCAGGATTTTTCACCGCTTTAACAGGGATTGTTTATGGAAAAACAGTTGAGTATATGCCTGCATCACTGGCAGTAGTTATGCTCTTTCAATTTACGTGGATTGGCATGCTATTTGACTGTATAGCCAGTCGACGTTTACCGAAGAGGGTAGAAGTGATTTCACTCGTATTCCTTTTCACTGGAACGATTTTTGCAGCAGGTATTTTAAATGTCGATTTGAGTGGTATCCCTTGGCAAGGGTGGGCATTTGGGCTGGCTTCAGCAACAAGTTTTGCCTCATTCGTGATGGCGAACCAAAAAGCGATTGAAGGAATGGATACAACCACTCGCCTACTATTTACTTCTTTCTTCGCAGTAATTGTGATCTTGTTCTTCCAATCACCCGAAATCGTTTGGACCGGACAATTATTCACTTCAAGCCTCTTATTATATGGACTTGTCCTTGGCTTATTCGGAATTATAATTCCCATCTATCTCTTCTCCATCGCAGTTCCTAAAGTGGGTACCGCAATGACGTCCATTCTTAGTGCTATGGAGCTTCCGGTCGCTATGACCGCCTCTGTTGTATTAGTTGGTGAACATATTACGTTCATACAAATCATTGGGATTTTAATAATATTATTCGGGATGACTTTACCGTCACTTGCACAGAGACGACTTAAACGTCTCCCCCCAAAAACGTCTGAACTGCTCTAATGCAGTTCAGACGTTTTTGCATATAAGACAGCAACCCCGTACAATGAATACATAGAAAACGAGACAAGCTAGAGAGGAGTTTTTCGATGTTGCAAGACCGCTTATATTATCAAGAGCCTTACCGTACCAGCTTCACAACAGTGGTGACACAGCACGCTGTTGATGAACAAGGACGACCGTTCGCAGTACTGGAGAATACTGCGTTTTACCCTACTGGTGGCGGACAACCTCATGACACAGGACATATTGCAGACATTACAGTTGTGGACGTAGAAGAAGTCGACGGAGAAATTAGACATTATTTGGAAACTCCATTGGTCATCGGAGGAACGGTTTCTGCTGAAATTGACTGGGATCGCAGGTTTGATCATATGCAACAGCATACTGGTCAACATGTACTGACTGCTGCTTTTGTTGAACTTTTTGACTACCCTACCGTCAGTTTTCACCTTGGACGAGAATTCGTGACCATCGATCTCGCCACTGATCAGGTCTCTTCTGATGAACTGCGTGCGGCTGAAAAACTGGCCAATTCAATTATCCTTGAAAATCGACCGATTGAGCAGAAATGGGTGACGCAAGAAGAACTGTCAGCATATTCACTTCGCAAACAAATCAGTGTCGATGAAGAAATTCGTCTCGTAATCATTCCGGACTTCGATACAAACGGATGTGGAGGTACACACCCTAGCTCCACCGGACAAATCGGATCGTTAAAGGTCCTCTCCACTGAAAAGCAGAAAAAGAATACACGCATCCACTTTGTGTGCGGAGGGCGGGTCCTCCATCAGCTTGGTACAGTTCATGATGAACTTTCAGACGTTGCACGTCTTCTGAGCGCTCCATTGGACCAAGCAGCTGATGCCACACAAAAACTACTCGATGCGCAACATACGTTGGAAAAGCAATTAGAAGCCGCGAACGAACAGTTGCTTGAAGTAGAAGCGGCATCTCTTGCAGAACGAAAAACTATTGTCATTCGACAAACATACAAAAATCGTGCCATGCAAGAATTGCAAAAGCTTGCTCGCAAAACACTTGCTCTTCGTGAACAGGCAATTGTTTTACTCGTTTCGGATGATGGCGAGAAGTTGCAATTCGTGGCATCGCGTACAAATTCGCTCACGCCGGATATGCGTACGGTTTCATCCATCGTACTTCCTGCAATAGAAGGTAAAGGAGGAGGCTCTGCGTCATCAGTTCAGGGAGGCGGTGCACGAACCATGCCTGCCGAAGATCTATCAGAGTTGCTCGAGCGCTCCATTCCCGTTCACGTATAATAACAAATACAACCCAAAACCCCCAACCATCGCATTAATTGCGTTGTTGGGGGTTTCCATTTATTCTTTCTTACCAATAACTGCTTCCCAGTCAATTGTGCCAGCCTTGATTTCATCGCGACGCTCTTTTGTCATCGAGTCGCTTGGACGTCCGCCATTTGGCCAATCTCCTTCATGATTTCCAAACTCAGGACGGTCTTGGGATAGGATGAACGCTGAAACGTCAGCAACTTCCTGATCAGAAAGACTTCCTGGATTTCCAACTGGCATATTGTTGTGCACGTAGCCTGCCATTTTAGTTAGGCGCGCAATTCCAGCACCATCATTAAAGGAGCCATCTCCCCATAATGCTGGACCCGTGTTAGAACCAGTTCCACTTCCATCACCTGCGTGACATGTTGCACACGATTGCTGATATACTTTTTCTCCATCTGCAACACTTGGAATTGGCATGTCGTCTACACTATTCTGGTGACGCCAAGGCAACTCCGCACCTACTGGAATTCCTTCAGAAATATAAGTCATATACGCAACCATAGCTTTTAAATCTGGATCATTGCTTTCAAACTTTGTACCATTCATGCTTCGAACCATACATCCATTGATACGATCCTCTAATGAAACAATTTTACCAGAACGTCCGATATACATCGGATACACTGCTGACATTCCTACTAGTGAAGAGACTTCACTGTCCAAACCAGCACCTGCGTGACAACTAGTACATGATAATTCGTTTACCAGTTTCTCACCGTCTTCTGCAGTGGGAGCTTCATTTCGCAATACAGTAGAAGTATCGTTTACAAGGTCGTATCCGCGCTTGATTGCATCACCAAGCTCGTCGTCTGGAACGTCATCCATTGAAGGCGGATTATGTTGAATTTCACCACCCGCAGCACTATCGGATCCGGCTTCAGTTTCAGTTACATCTGCTACACCTTCATTTTCAGCCGCTTTGTTCGTTTTTAATTGGAAAGACATAAGGACAATTGTAAGTGCAAAAATAGCCACTAATACAGCTAATACTAAAGTAGAGGTTTTTCTCATTTTTACTTCCTCCTTCGTTTGTGACTATTGTATCAAACGACATTCTATTATGATATGGAATTAAAGTAAATTGGATTGAAATAGGGAATTCCCTTAGTTATTTATAAATTTTCACGCGACGCAAAGAGCATCCACGGGTATCCCCTATGGATGTCCTTAATCACTTATGTCCTAACACCTTTTCCCAATCAATCGAGCCTTCTTTAACTTGTTGTTGCTTTTCTTTATTCATAATATCTTTAGGCCCATCACCGTCCGGCCAGTCTTCATCACTGTTTTCAAATTCCGGTCGTTCTTGGGATAAGATGAATGCCGAAACGTCCGCTGCTTCTTGGGGTGTAAGAGAGCCAGGATCTGTTTTTGGCATATTCTTTTGGACAAAGCCTGTCATTTTCGACATTCTTCCCATACCAGCACCATCATTGAAAGAGCCTTCTCCCCATAGTGCGGGACCAGTTGTAGGCCCGGAACCTGCTCCATCTGTCGCATGACATGCGATACATGACTGCTGAAAGATAGAATTTCCTTTGTCGACATTTGGAATTGGAACTTCATCTACTTCGTTTTTTCCAAGCCAAGGTAAGTCAGCGCCTTGCGGAATCCCTTCGGAGATATAGCTTAAGTAAGCAACCATTGCCGACAAATCCTCATCACCATCTTCGAACTCTGCATAATTCATACTACGAACCATACATCCATTGATGCGATCTTCTATCGTTGCGATTTTATCATTCCGGGAACGATACGCAGGATATTTTGTAGTCACACCTACCAAGGAAGAAACACCCTCATCTAATCCAGCGCCAGCATGACAACTTGTACAAGCAAGTTGACTCATTACTTCTTCTCCATCACTGGTTTCTGCTTTTTTCCGTAGTTCATTTGACGTGTCCATCATAAGTGCGTAACCTCTTTTAATCGCATCCCCTTCTGGTCCATCAGGTACATCATCTATAGAAGGTGGATTGTGGGCAATATCGATGTCATCCAACACAGCTTCTATATTTCCATCTGCAATTTCTTGTTGCTTGACCTTACTATCTTTCAACTCGTTCGCTAGTACAAAAATGAGTATGATTCCTACAACTGCTAACACACTTAGCAGAACTGTGGATTTGTTTTTCATATGTACTCCTCCTATCTAGTTGTTTGTACTTGAAACGCTTCAAGCACAGCTCTACCTCTTCCCTTTTTTTATAAAACTTTTACTCAATGAATTTCGCAAACTTGTATCTTTTTGTATTTTTAAAAAGCACAATACTCTTCCCTTTATAATCTCTCCTAAACGTAATCCCGGAAAATTATTTAAATAAATTTAGCTACCCTCGCTTTTTGTATAATAATTATTTATTAATGCAACAAAAAATAGACAGTATATTCCGTTATATAAAAATGATTGACAACTCTTTTATTGTTTCTCTAGTATAGTACTTAAACCGATTGGCAATTCGGAATTCACTATTTGTTCAGCATGTACAACCTGAAACTTCTACGCACGGTTTCAAGCACTCAAAAGGGGATGGCACATTTGAATACGTTTACAAAATGGGTAGAAGTTGTTTCAAATTTTTTATGGGGCGCACCAATTATTATACTGCTGATTGGCGGAGGACTGTTTCTGACAATTCGTCTTGGGTTCTTTCAATTCAAGTACATGCCTCACATTCTTCGTCAGACCTTTGGGAAAATCTTGTCGAAAGGCTCTGGAGACGGCACACTGACACCTTTTCAGGCGACAACCTCAGCACTTGCTTCCACGATGGGTGCCGCCAATATTGTCGGGGTACCTGTTGCAATTGCCCTCGGTGGTCCAGGTGCAATTTTTTGGATGTGGCTCGTTGCGTTAATCGGAATCGGCACGAAGTATTCAGAAGTCGTCCTTGGTATCAAGTACAGGGAAAAGAACGAAGCTGGTGATTATGTAGGCGGTCCGATGTATTATATTAAAAAAGGACTTGGTTGGAAAAAAGTTGCATATCTTTTCGCATTTGCACTGATGATCGAAATTATTGCCAGTACGATGGTTCAGTCCAATTCGATCGCGACTACAATCGAAAGTTCGTTTGGATTACCTCCGTACATTACCGGAATTATTGTTGCACTTTTAGTGGCACTTGTCTCCTTCGGAGGAATTAAAGCAATTGGACGTGTGACAGAGCGACTTATCCCTTCCATGGTGGTCGTATATATTGTCAGCGCACTCATTGTGATCGCGTTCAATATTACAGAGGTACCCGCAGCATTTGGACTTATTTTTACATATGCATTTCAGCCGTTATCTGCGGCAGGTGGATTTGCAGGTGCTGGTGTTGCCGCTGCTATTCGATGGGGATTGGCACGCGGACTCTACTCGAACGAAGCAGGAATTGGAACGGCACCGATTGCACACGCTGCTGCGGTGAATAATCATCCAGCGAAGCAAGGCTTTTGGGGAGTATTTGAAGTCATTGTAGATACGCTCATCGTTTGTACCATGACGGCAATGGTAGTATTAACGACAGGTGTTTGGAAAGTCATCGATGCCGATAATGCCTCTTCAATGGTGACAGAAGCGTATAGCACTGTTTTCGGTGCAACTATTGGTGGTGTGATTATTTCAGTCGTCCTCTTCTTGTTCGTCATTACGACGGTCGTTGTCATCATCTACTACGGAGAAAAGCAGGCAGAATTCTTATTTGGTACTGGTTTTTCAAAAGTGATGCGTTTGGTTTATATTGTTGCTATTGTTATAGGCGCACTTGGCGGATTACAATTCGTATGGAAGTTCCTTGATTTACTACTCGCGATTGTCGTCGTACCGAACGTGATCGCTGTATTATTCTTAAGTGGAAAAGTCCGTGAAGTGACAAATGATTACTTTACGAATCTCTATCCAATAGAAAGAAAAAAATAATAAAATACATTCATTCCTCCAGTCGTACAAATATCTGTACGATGGAGGTTTTTTTTTGACAGTTAAGGATATAGGTATATAGATATCTTTCTAACAAAATGAGAGTAAGAGAGCTTGTGAAAAAACAAGGAGCGGTGTTGATGATAAAGTTTAAAGGTGTCTCTAAGTCATACGATGGAAAAACGAACGTCGTGGAAGATGTAAACTTCGAAATTACAGAAGGGGAATTTTTTGTACTGATCGGACCGAGTGGATGCGGGAAAACCACGACACTAAAAATGATTAACCGTCTTATTCCCTTGTCGGACGGGACTATCCGTATTCATGATAAAAAGATTAGTGACTATACGATTCACGAACTACGGTGGCAAATCGGATATGTCTTGCAGCAGATTGCATTGTTTCCGCACATGACCATTGAAGAGAACATTTCGATTGTGCCTGAACTGAAACAGTGGAAAAAAGACCGGACCCATAATCGCGTTACTGAATTGCTGAATATGGTCGAGTTAGATCCTGATACATACAGAGGACGTAAACCTAGTGAATTATCTGGTGGACAACAACAGAGAATTGGAGTAGTTCGGGCGCTTGCGGCAGATCCGGATATTGTCTTGATGGATGAACCATTCAGTGCACTCGACCCCATCAGTAGATTGAAGCTACAAGATGACTTGTTGCATTTACAGAGGACGATAAAAAAAACAATCGTATTTGTTACGCATGACATTCAGGAAGCGATGAAATTAGGGGATCGTATCTGCATTATGAAGGACGGGAAAATTGAACAACTCGGGACGCCTGATGAAATTACAGCTGCCCCTGCGACACCTTTTGTACAAGAATTTATCGGAAGTGGCGGCACTCAACCTTTTGTCATACGAGATCATATGGAACCCACGTCTGAATCGATTCATTTAGACGCACCGCCATTAGCGATTGACGCTGGATGGAGTACTGTATTGGACGCACTGCTAGTAGCGGATGTGGTTTCTATCGAGGATAAGGGCGACATTGTCGGCACGTTGTCCCGAGAAGCGTTACTCTCCTTTTTAGCAACACATGAGAAAGAAAGGACGGGGACAGCATGAGTCATTTCTTTGAAGTTTTTCAAGATCGTAAAGGAGAATTGGCTAGTGCGCTATTAGAACATATACAAATTTCCTTGATTGCGCTCGTTTTTGCTGTATTAATCGCCATTCCACTTGGAATTTATCTAACGAACAAGCGACGGATTGCGGAAAGTGTCATCGGGGCAAGTGCGGTGTTGCAAACTATTCCATCCCTCGCCTTGCTTGGATTACTCATCCCGCTACTCGGTATCGGGAAAGTACCTGCCATTATCGCGCTCGTTGCATACGCGTTGTTGCCAATTTTGCGCAACACGTATACGGGTATCAAAGAAGTTGATCCTTCATTAATAGAGGCTGCCACTGCAATGGGGATGACGACGTGGAAACGATTGACCAAAGTTGAACTTCCTCTTGCAATGCCTGTCATTATGGCGGGTATCCGTACGTCGATGGTGCTTATTGTCGGAACAGCTACGCTTGCTGCACTCATCGGAGCGGGTGGTCTAGGGGATTTAATCCTTCTGGGGATTGACCGTAACAATCCTTCCCTTATTGTATTAGGAGCTATTCCTGCAGCACTTCTAGCGCTTGCATTCGACTTTTTGCTTAAGAAATTTGAAGGTCTTTCATTCAAACGGGCTGCTACCGCTCTCATTGTATTTTTCATTATTAGCTTGCTCGTTATCGTGTTCCCATTTTTGTCCGGGCGTTCGAATAATCAGTTAGTAATCGGTGCCAAACTCGGTGCTGAACCGGAAATCCTTATTAACATGTACAAACTCCTCATTGAAGACGAAACTGACCTGACTGTCGAACTGAAACCAGGTCTCGGCAAAACTTCGTTCGTATTCAATGCACTTAAGTCAGGCAGTATTGACATGTATCCGGAATTCACAGGGACAGCACTTTCCGAGTTTTTAAAAGATGAAGCTGTCAGCAATGATCGCAAGGAAGTGTACGAACAGGCGCGTGATGGTCTTGCCGATCAGTTCGATATGACGCTGTTACCGCCAATGTCGTATAACAATACGTATTCGTTAGCGATTTCCAAGCAATTTGAGGAACAGACGGGTGTGAAGACCATTTCAGACTTGTCTGCAGTTGAAGCCAATGTAAAAGCCGGATTCACTCTTGAATTTAACGACCGTGAAGACGGGTACAAAGGCATTCAAAAATTATATGGCGTGGACTTCCCTTCTGTGAAAACGATGGAACCTAAATTACGGTACCAAGCAATTGAAACAGGCGACATCAACTTAATGGATGCATACTCAACGGACAGTGAATTGAAAGAGTACGAAATGACCGTGCTCGAAGATGATCAGGAACTGTTCCCACCCTATCAAGGGGCACCTCTCTTGTTGAAAAAGACACTCAAGAAATATCCTGAGTTAGAAGATGTATTGAATAAGCTTGCAGGAAAAGTGACGGACGATGAAATGCGTGACATGAACTTCCGTGTAAACTCAGGTGGAGAAAACGCTGAGGATGTGGCACGTGAGTTTCTTATGAACGCTGGATTGTTGAAGTGAAGAAAAGGCTGCTACGGCAGCCTTCAGACTGTAGACAAACTCCAGAAATCATGGATTTGCCTATAGTCTTTTTCTTTTACAATAGGATTAACTATGAAAAG
>NZ_JBPFDS010000031.1:0-8319 GCF_059415065.1 Sporosarcina sp. SAFN-010
GTGTTTGTTTCACCGGCAGAACCGGTTTCCCAAACGATAATTCGTTGACATTTTGCTGTTCAGTTTTCAAGGTTCATGTTGTCTGAAGCGTTTCAGTAAGTCTCGCTCCCGACTGCTTTATTACTATACCAAGCGCGTCAACATAAGTCAACACTTTTCGTCAAATTAATTACTAGTCATTAATATACCCGAAAAACATTGCGTTAAACATCATTTATCAAATCCCCCTCTTATTTCATAAGTTCTATCATTTTAATTGTCTAATTCCACAATCGAAGCAAAAAAACAGCTACTGACCGTCCATAATGGAAAGTCAGTAGCTGTAGAAGTTTCGTTATTTAACGAAAACGAAATACAATATGAAGAGAACCATCAATACATACATAATAGGATGTATTTCTTTGCGGCGTCCGCTAAGTAGCATTGTAATTGGATAGAAGATGAATCCAATCGCTATTCCTGTTGCGATACTATACGTCAACGGCATTGCAATGACAGTGAAGAATGCCGGGACAGCCATTTCAAAACGTGTCCACTCAATATTGCCTAAATTAGAAACCATTAGCACACCAACAATAATTAATGCAGGCGCTGTAACTTCAGGCGTAATGACAAACAATAAAGGTGAGAAGAATAAAGCTAGTAAAAATAGAAGACCTGTTATAACAGAAGCAAATCCTGTTTTCGCCCCTGCTGCAACTCCAGCTGTCGATTCAACGTAAGAAGTTGTTGTGGATGTACCGAAAATTGCACCAGTCACTGTTGCCATGGAATCCGCCAACAATGCTCTTCCAGCACGTGGCAACTTACCTTCCTTCATTAATCCTGCTTGGGTTGCGACTGCAACAAGTGTTCCTGCAGTATCAAAGAAATCTACAAACAGAAATGTAATGATGATGACAATAAACTGTGTCGTAAACAATTCGCTCGGGTTATTAAAAATCGTTTCAAATGCTGCACCAAAAGTAGGAGCGACACTCGGTACACTGGAAACTACTTTATCCGGTACCTCAATAAGATTGGTCAACATCCCTGCCACGGTAGTTATAATCATTCCATAGAAGATTGCTCCCTTAATTCCTCTAACCATCATGATCACTGTAATTACTAATCCAAAAATAGCAAGCAATACTGGACCTTTCGATAAATCTCCTAGCGTAACAAGAGTGTTTGGATCACCTACAATAATATTTGCGTTTTGAAACCCTAAGAATGTGATGAACAAACCAATTCCCGCACCTACTGCATATTTCAGTTGTGCCGGGATTGCGTTAATAATCATTTCACGAAGACCAGTTAATGAAAGAACAATAAAAATGAGACCTGAGAATAGCACGCCTGTTAAAGCTGTTTGCCAAGGAATACCATATCCGAGCACAACAGAAAATGCGAAAAATGCGTTAAGTCCCATACCTGGTGCTAAGCCGATTGGATATCGTGCGATGAGACCCATAAATAATGATCCGACTGCTGCTGCTAATGCCGTTGCTACAAATACTGCACCTTTATCCATGCGCATTGCATCCGGAATATCAGGCACCCCGTCAAGAGACAAGACTAGCGGATTCACGGCCAATATGTACGCCATTGCAAGGAACGTTGTTAATCCCCCAATGATTTCTCTTCTATAATTGGTACCTAACTTGTCAAACTCAAAATACTTTTTCATCATCAACCGTCCTCATCTGTTTTGGATATAAAAAGAGCATGCGACAACTAAAGCCGCATGCTCTTTCAAACTCTTCAAAATGGGGATCCCTCTTGTCAGTCCTACTCAAGAAGTGATCCATTCATCGTAGTCAAAGCATTTACGGTGCTCTGGTAGAGACTTTTGGGCCTTATTCCCAAGGATATACGACAATCAGTTATTCAGTTTTATTCCCACTCGATTGTGCCTGGTGGTTTTGCAGTAATATCATAAACAACACGGTTGACGTGGTCAACTTCAGCTGTAATACGTGAACTGATCTTCTCCAAAACATCCCAAGGGATTCGTGCCCAATCAGCACTCATACCATCTGAAGAATGAACGGCACGAAGTCCGATTGCGTGGTCATACGAACGCTTTCCGTCTCGCACACCGACACTCTTGATGCCAGGAAGAACTGCGAAGTACTGCCAAATAGAGCGGTCAAGACCAGCTAAAGCAATTTCTTCACGGAGGATGTAATCTGCGTCACGTACAATGTTCAACTTCTCTTCTGTCACTTCGCCAAGTACTCGAACACCTAGACCTGGTCCAGGGAACGGCTGACGGTTGTAGATATCTTCAGGCAATCCAAGCTCTTTACCGACATTACGCACTTCGTCTTTGAACAATGCCTTCAACGGCTCGATCAATTCAAAGTCCATATCTTCTGGTAGTCCGCCAACGTTGTGGTGAGACTTGATGACTTCAGCAGTTGCTGTACCACTTTCAATGATATCTGCATAAATCGTACCTTGCGCAAGGAAATCAATACCTTTCAATTTCGCTGCTTCCTCATCAAATACACGAATGAACTCGTTACCGATGATCTTACGCTTTTGTTCAGGTTCTGTAACTCCGGCAAGCTTGTCCAAGAAACGCTTAGCTGCATCTACTTTGATGAAATTCATATTGAACTTTGTGCTGAACGTATCGACAACACTTTCGACTTCACCTTTACGCAACAAGCCGTGGTCTACAAAAATACAAGTCAACTGATCACCAATGGCACGATGGATAAGTGTTGCAACTACTGAAGAGTCGACACCGCCACTTAGTGCACAAAGAACATTACGATTGCCAACTTGCTCACGGATTTTTTCTACTTCTACTTCAATGAAGCGTTCCATTGACCATTCACCTGTCGGATTACAGATTGAACGAAGGAACGTACGAAGAATCGCTTCTCCATTTTCAGTGCTGTCGACTTCAGGATGGAACTGAACGCCGAATAATCCTTTATCAGCATTCTCGATTGCTGCAATATGTCCATGCTCGTCTTTCACTGTTGCTGTGAAGCCTTCAGGAAGTTCTGCAATTTTTTCAGTGCCACCAATGTGCGCTGCAAATGATCCGCTGATTTCAGCAAATAATTTTGAAGTTCCTTCAGTAGTTAGTGTAGACGCCGCACCATGAGCTTCCATAGTAGCTGTCTTGCCGCCAAACTGCTCTGCTATGACTTCTAGTCCTGAGCCAAGACCGAGAACTGGAAGTCCTAATGTAAAGATTTCAGGATCGATGTCTGCGTCCATTTTCGTATCTCCACCAGACAAGACAATTCCAGCTGCATGCATGTTACGAATTTCTTCTGCTGTTACTGTGTGAGGATAAAGCTCACTGTAAACGCCTAAATCCCGTATTACGCGTGTAATAAGTTGGTTGTACTTGCTACCTAAATCTAAAACTACGATTTTCTCTTGTTCTGACATTAATGGAGCTGCTGACATAAAATCCACCTCTTCTTATTTTATTCAAGTATACCCTTAAAACAGAGAAAGACGCGGTAGAAAGTAAACTCTTTCTGCGCGTCTTCTGTTTCCATCTATATTCTATGAAATAACGAAAACAGACTACGGATTATCCGTAGCTGCCTTCGCTATCATAGACAGGTCTTTTGCGGTGACCTGGTAGAAACATCCGAACCATATTATCGGACCTATATGAGAGCATTCAAGTATTTTTATTCCTGGCATCATTCTACTTCCATTCAATTAAAAAATCAACCGGTTGTCTCAATGATTAAATCTTCCCACATTTTACGTAATTCAGTCCAATTTTGATTGGTTTCCCTTTGACCGTATAAGCCTGTTTCATACACAGCTGTCAACGTACTCATTTTGTCATCGCCGCGCATTCGATCCACTTCTTTTGCGTAGATTGATAAGGTCATGCCAGCTGGTTTCTTAACACCGATCCTGTTCAAATGCTTCAATAATTGTTCATATTGAATAGCAAATGTTTCCCAGCCTTCAGACTTGTTCCGGCTCCTACGTACAACAAGACGAGGCAACCACTTTTTACGGGTTGCATATGATCCTATACCAACCAAGGCAATAGCAACTCCGATAATGACACTAACTACAGTCCAAGAACGCAGCCATTCTGGAATAATTTGAAGCAACCAAGGTTCCTGGGCATTGTTACGTTTAGCGGCTTGTTTTTCTTGTTCTTGTTTCTTTTTGTTTTCAGGACGCTTGATTTGTTCTTGTTCTTTCAAATCATCTTCTGCAACTTCAATATCGAAGTTGACATTCGATACGCCATTAAATCCAATTGTCGGTTCAAATGGCATCCAACCAATACCAGGCATGTATGCCTCTACCCAAGAATGAGCTTGGTTGTTAGTGACCGTGTAGTACTTCTCCTCGTTATCATCCCGCTTCAACTCACCAGGCGCAAATCCTTTCACCCATCTTGCTGGGATTCCAACCGATCGAAGCATGACGACCATGGAGGAACTAAAGTTGTCACAATAGCCTCGTTTCGTTTCAAATAGGAATTGATCGACATAATCTTCATCCTCTTCAGGAACAGCAACTTTGTCTCTTGAGTAAACAAAGCCGCTTCTTGCGAAATACCTTTCAATGGCTTGTGCTTTCTGATAAACACTCGGTGCACTTGCCGTCAATTCTACGGCCAAGTCTCTGACCCTTTCAGGGACTTCTTCAGGCAAATTCAAATACTCATCCATTTCAATTTTCATAGAATCGAGCGAATCCATGTCTGTTTCACGGAGTTCTTTCAAACTGTATTCGGGTGGTACAAATTCCGTTCGGTATGTCATGTCTAGCGGCTCATCATAATTCAATGTCAGCTTTCCTGTTCCCTCTTCCTGCACATAAAGAAATCCTTCAGTAGTCTGCAATTCTTCAAATCCATATGGGTACGGCAAGATTGGTAAGGGCTCATACATTTCCACATCGGCACGCTCTCTAGGTGGAACTAAAACTTGTCCGCCTATTAAGTCTGAAAATCGTCCTTGTGACTCTGGATTCAGCTCTTCCGAGTCCTGAATCCACCCTTTGGATGTATACGTACTCTTCGTCTCCATTTTCCAATATTGACGCGAATCCACATATGCTTCAAAAACAAGCGAATCATCTTGTTTAAATGGCCCGCCCAATTGAGTATCATCTGGATCGTACCCCACTTTAGAAACCCCTTCTCCATTTCCACCATCTCCCAAACCGGCAGCAGATCGGATAAATGGAACTGGGTCTGGCCAAACAGGTTCTTTAATAGGAACGAGAATTGCAACGATTGCAACGAATAGTAATAACCCTACTAGTGGAGCAGTTACTTTAAGATAACTTGAGATTGGTAACTGTGTTTTCGTTTTCGCTGATAATCGTAGCGGAAACAGTAGTCCAAGCAATAACAGCCCGATTATCATTACCCGTAAAATTGCAAATGAGGCGTCAAACGATGTAAATGTATCCACCACAGAGAGGAATATCACCGTCATTCCGAAAAACAGTAGGACGGACTTACGATATTCAATCCAAAATCGTATTAAGTAACAAAGCATCCAAAGTAAAATGAAAAATAGTCCCGTTCGAAACATATACGAGATACTCATCCACTCACCAGACCAAATAAATGAAAAGTTTTGTTGTACATCGAGCATTGTCATTTTCAGCGCTTCAGCCGACAGCCAATCCTTTTCAAGAAATACGTATTGTAGAGATAGAGTTATGTAGATTACCTTAATTGGAACACCAATCCAACCTGGAACACGTAACAAACCAAATAACAAGGCTAATCCCACAAATCCATAAAAAAGAATAATGTGCCCGGTGTCTGTAAGTTCCTCAACCGGCTTGAGCCACTCTATGGTCATGAAGAAGGCAAGAGTATACAGCAAAACCAAGAGCCACTTATCGATACGGACATCTTTCATGTTTTAGCCACCTCCTGAAACGAACGTTCAAACTGTTCATCTGTTAGCATTTGAACGGTCACACCGAGCGCTCTTGCTGCCTTCACGTTCTGCTCAACAAAATCCGGCATTGGGACGGCTCCGTTTCTCACAACAAAACAAAATACCGGTTGCGCGCGAGAGGCACTAAGAACAGGACGCAAGAAAACAGGATCTGGATTTCCTGAAATAATGACAATTGCTCCAGCACCTTGTAAGGCTACTGTATAATTCGGTGGTTTTGCCATTGTCTCTTCTATCGGTTGAAGGCGAGCGAGTTGCGTGAGCGCTTTTCTAAGCTGCCCTTCTCCTGAAATTGTGCCAATTGCAGAATTCTCAGCATCTGTCGTTAAAAACGTCAAATCTGCTTTCCGAGTAGCAGCTTCTTTTAAAATGGAGGCTGTGAATTGAATTTGTTCTTCAAATGCTAGAGAGGTTCTGGCATCGAGCAACAACGTCACGTGCTCGCCGCGTTTGTTCTCAAATTCTTTCGTCATTAAGTTTTGTGTCCGAGCAAATGATTTCCAGTGTATCCAAGACATCCGATCTCCTGGTTGATAGTCCCTGACGCTTGTGGCAACCGTGGTTTCTTTTATCAATGAAAATGGTGATCTTGTCGTCCCTCTATCATGATAAGAACCAATTGGTACGTAGTGTACTGACTTCGTCTCAGGAAAAATGAGAAGTACAGACTCTCCTTCGACGTCGATGGTTCCCTGTTTTTTTATCCACCCAAAAAAGTCTGTTATGCCTATTTGTACAGGGGGAAAATGATGCTCTCCTCTTTGTTTACCTTTCAATTCGTACTGAAGTACAACCTCTTTTCGAAATCCCACTATAAACAACTGGGAAGTACCCCCTTGTATGACGGAGGCAAACCCACCACACTCTTGTTCTTTGACGGTAAGATACAACAGCGGAAAACGATTAGTTCGTTTCACTCGAATCGTCACTTTCGTCGATTCGCCAATTCCTAGTAATGGCTGTTGAATAGTACGCGTCACCGTAAATGACTTTAAGGGATACAGCACGATTGATAGCGCATACAAAGAAAACGGCAAGATAAAGTAAAAGATCGTCCAGCTAGGCATACCGCCTTGAAACATTGCAAACGAATATGCTCCACCTATAATGATCAAAACAAAAATCGTTTGAATGATTAGTGTTGCACGTTTTCGTTTCATAGAGTGTTCGTCCTCATGATAGGCACGCGGACTTTAGCGATTACGTCGACCAGCACATTATCGATGGAATGACCACTGTACTCTGCATCCGGGTGCAAAATAATTCGATGGCTAAATGCATGAGGAAGTAAATATTGGACGTCGTCTGGGGTTACATAATCACGCCCGTTAATAAGTGCATAGGCTTGACATGCCTTCATGAGACCCAGTGATCCACGCGGACTGACCCCTAGGTACACCGTTGGATGATCACGTGTAGCGGTTGCGCAATCCACTATGTATGACTTTACCGTTACATCTACTATGACTTTTGTCGCCAACACTTGAAGTTCGAGTAAGTCATCCAATGTAATTACCGGAGCAGTGAGTTCGGCTGTGATTTGAGATTCCGAGCGCGCGAGCACTTCAATTTCCTCGTCTCTCGTTGGATAGCCCATTTTCAACTTAAATAAAAAACGGTCCATTTGAGCTTCTGGAAGAGGATAAGTCCCTTCATATTCGATTGGGTTTTGCGTCGCCATTACAAAAAATGGTTGAGGAAGTTGCAACGTTTTCCCATCTATTGTGATTGAGGATTCTTCCATCCCTTCTAAGAGTGCTGCTTGTGTTTTAGGCGAAGTCCGGTTGATTTCATCCGCCAAAATGATATTACCCACAATTGGACCTGGTCTGAATTCAAACTCCATCCGCTGTGGATTGTAAATTGAAACACCAAGAACATCAGACGGCAACAAATCAGGTGTGAACTGGATTCTCTTGAATTCAGCTCCAATTGACGCAGCCAAAGATTTTACCATTACAGTCTTACCAACACCTGGTACGTCTTCTAGGAGGACATGTCCACCTGCCAATAATGCTGTTAAACTGAGCTCGCTTATTACACGTTTCCCCACAATCGTTCGCTCAATGTTTGCTAGGATCGCATCAATCTTCTCTTTATGTAACAATCCATTTCCCCCTTGCTCATATACTGGATGACTCTACAGTTGTTTCCATCATACCGGAATTTGTGCGGTCCTTCAAACTAATTTACAAAACAAACAGAATTGAATAGCAATAAAAAAACCTCTCCATAACAGAGAGGTTTCAGAATGTAGACAAACTCCAGAAATCATGTATTTGCCTCCAGTCTTTTTCTTTTACAATAGGATTAACTATGAAAAGTTGATTTTTGCTGCGAGCGGACGCTTTCCGAGGGGCTTGCTCTCAGCCAATCGAACAACGAAGAGTTCGATTTGCCGTATTTTAGC
>NZ_JBPFDS010000032.1:108-7015 GCF_059415065.1 Sporosarcina sp. SAFN-010
CACAAAACCACAAAACCACAAAACCACAAAACCACAAAACCACAAAACCACAAAACCACAAAACCACAAAACCACAAAACCACAATGCTACAATGCTACAAAATAACAACCATTCAAAGCCCTTTAAAAGCACGTTCTTCCACTCCATGAACCATTCCATGTGGCCTTGACACGCAAGAACCTTTTCCGTGAGTTTCGCGAGCCAGAGCCACCTTGTAAAAAATAAAGGCGGCTCGCTAGTAGAAAGTTTATCACGGAAAATTGCATGTCAAGGCAGACCTGCAAGCAGGCACATTCCATGGATCATTCCGTTTGTTGTGTTCTGCAAACGGTCCATTCCTTTTCACATCGTTTTAAAACCCTTTAAAAGCCCCTTGATTGCGTTTTAGCCTTTTCCTTAACTTAAATACCTTTAAAATATTTAAAAGCCTTTAAAAGACCTGTAAATGTCCTTTAAAAGCTTTTAATTTTAATTCCCATATTCATTTTGTTTCAAAGACCAAATAAAACGCTGTCTGCTGCGTCTCCAATCTGGTGACTTAATCCAGGGATGTTTTTCTTCGTACGTTTCAATATCACTTTCCAAATACAAAGCAGTTCGTCCATTTCCAACAAACTGAATTGGCTCCGGAAAATCATTACCTTCTTTTTTCTCGTGAATACTTTGTCTTGGCATTTCCCATCGAGTAGATATATCAGCAATTGTTAAAACCTTTGGAAACTGCATAATTCAATTCTCCTTCCTGTTAACTACAGGTCACTCTAAAAGTACGAGTGCCCATCTATACACTGACAGTTGTCAGGTGCTCCGAAGGGCGTCCTCCGTCCGTAAATAATGCTCCGCATTGTTCCAGCAGGGGCAAAAAAACTTAGGTATTGCCCAATATATCTTCACAACTTTTTTTGTTAGGAATCTATCAAGAATTCGATAAAAAGGGTGAAGAATCCACATCCGATAGTCACGGTAACAACCAAAAAATAAACAACCCCCCGATAAAGATAATGCTATTCAGCATTCTTTATCGGGGGGTTAAAGTATAACTTATATACTTTCTTATTGAGCAAACATACCAGTGTAAACCACAGTTGCAGGTAAAATTCCAGTAAATCTTAAATATACACCCTTGCCTTTATTTGTCTTATAAAACATTGCAGAAGAACCACCCAAAACAACTCCAACAGTTGCAGCTACAGCTTTCACAACAGCCGTAGGAGCTGTAAACCAAGGTGCCCAAATAGCTACAATTGCAGCAGTACCTGCTCCACCTGCCAAAGCTTGAGCTGTAGTATTTGTTAAATTATCATTCAAAAATAACTTATAACCCCACCAATGAATTTCGAGAGCATTTCTACCACCAGCTCTTGCCGATACATTTTGATCTAAAAACTCAATATGATTACCAATCACAGATATTCCATCAAGTTCTTCTGTTGTAAGTTCACTTAACATAGCATTTTTATCAGCGATCTCCGCATTAACTTTAGCAAACTCTTCTTCACCAATTTTGTTGATTAGAACTTCAACATCTTCAATTACAAAATTATTATCTTTAAAAACTATAAAACTATCTACCAAATCAATCGTTTTTTGATTTAATGCATTTGGATCTGATGGTGCATTACTTGCACTTGCATAATTCCCACCCGCAGCAAAACTACTGAAAACTAATAACACAGACAAAAACAGAAAAAAACCTTTAAATTTCAACAAAAAAACCTCCTAATAAAATGTTGGAATATCCTTCCACTGTAGTAACATTCAACATAATAGATTGATAACCTTCCTGAAATTACAATTAGTTGGATAAACACGCCTCAAAATCGTCTGTTCGCTCTTTGAAGTATTTTTTTGTATGTTTAGCCCAAAGAAAAATAAAAAGGGATGGCAAATTTGCCATCCCATAAATATTCTTGACATTCATAAACTTGCCATTTTCTGCAAATAAACTTCCTGTACAAATCTATTCACTTACGGTTTTTTTTCCATATCTATTTTCCATAACGTAAAACACAAAAAGTGTTATAAGAATAACAAATGGAGTTGTACTATGCTCCATTAACCCAATGTACGGTAATATTAAAGACAGAAGTATCAGCGACGTCGCTACCAAACGAACGATAACAAGGTTTTTAGGGTGTTTCTTATTATCCAAGTTACTCCCTCCTTTTCTTAATATAACCTTAACAAAATGTCCCATCTAATGAAATCTATTGTATCTTAATCTACCTCTTTTTCATCAATCAGCTTGCTATTGATCTCTTCTAGTTCCTCATCGGTCAAATACCTTTTTTCTAATTCGATATACTTTTTACCACCCCAATTATACATGATGGCATAGACATATTTCGTAACATCTTTTTCTTTGTAAGCATCTAATTCACCATTTCTAAATTTGGTCATGGCCTCTTTAAATAGCCCAGAAAAGACTATTAATCGTTTACCCTTTAAGGCTTTATAAAATACCTCGAAAACTTCTTGATTAATTAAATAATCGCTATCTTTTGCGGAGTATTTAGCAATCTCATAAACTTTATCATCTCGACCATTGCGAACTTTCCTCACGTCAACTTGTGTAATAAGTGGGTTTTTCGTGACCTCTTGCCACAGTTCAAGCCATCGATCCCGAGAAATATATTGAGCAGTTTGTGTAAAATAGCTTTTATTAACCGCAATCAACACATGAAAATGTGGGTGGTAATCATCACGTTCTTGGTTATAGGTAATTTCTAATTTTCTAGCATAACCCTTTGCAATTTTCTTGATTTCCTTACGTTCCATCAACTTTTTAAACGAATGATTATAGTCTTTAATTTCATCTTCCAATTCCTCAGCCTGCACATTTGGTGCTGTTAACGTCAAAAAAATAAACTCTTTATTTTCCTCTTGCTTTAAGTAAGTCATCATCACCGACAACGCTAACGCATCTTTTCGAGATTTTTTCCACGCACAGATGGGGCAAAAACGATTTTTGCACGTATTGCCTTTATGCTGTTTTTTCTTTTCCATACTTTCATCAGCAACCATCACCATGAATGTATTGCACTCCTTTATGAGCTTTAAAGTGTTTTGAGTAATGACATTTTCAGAAACCAGCTTTTCCATAAAATAAGCTAATACACCATTTCTACGTTTTTTCTTAGTAGACTTAACCATAATATCTTGATTATTTTTGGATTCTGCTTTATATTGAGTCATATAACTTAAGTTAATAAACGCCAATTAAGGCACTTAAAAACTTGCACCTTCCTTCTGTTTTGACTTTTTGTGTGGTAACTCAAAGTCTAGAACACTATTAGGAATTTCGCAAGTTTTTTTGTATTCAAGCCTTATATACCAAGGGCTCAAGACCAATCAGGGCAAATCGAAGATGTTACCCTTATATCAAGATAAGAAAAAATCGTTTTTTCGCTTCGCTCAAAACCACAAAACCACAAAACCACAAAACCACAAAACCACAAAACCACAAAACCACAAAACCACAAAACCACAATGCTACAATGCTACAAAATAACAACCATTCAAAGCCCTTTAAAAGCACGTTCTTCCACTCCATGAACCATTCCATGTGGCCTTGACACGCAAGAACCTTTTCCGTGAGTTTCGCGAGCCAGAGCCACCTTGTAAAAAATAAAGGCGGCTCGCTAGTAGAAAGTTTATCACGGAAAATTGCATGTCAAGGCAGACCTGCAAGCAGGCACATTCCATGGATCATTCCGTTTGTTGTGTTCTGCAAACGGTCCATTCCTTTTCACATCGTTTTAAAACCCTTTAAAAGCCCCTTGATTGCGTTTTAGCCTTTTCCTTAACTTAAATACCTTTAAAATATTTAAAAGCCTTTAAAAGACCTGTAAATGTCCTTTAAAAGCTTTTAATTTTAATTCCCATATTCATTTTGTTTCAAAGACCAAATAAAACGCTGTCTGCTGCGTCTCCAATCTGGTGACTTAATCCAGGGATGTTTTTCTTCGTACGTTTCAATATCACTTTCCAAATACAAAGCAGTTCGTCCATTTCCAACAAACTGAATTGGCTCCGGAAAATCATTACCTTCTTTTTTCTCGTGAATACTTTGTCTTGGCATTTCCCATCGAGTAGATATATCAGCAATTGTTAAAACCTTTGGAAACTGCATAATTCAATTCTCCTTCCTGTTAACTACAGGTCACTCTAAAAGTACGAGTGCCCATCTATACACTGACAGTTGTCAGGTGCTCCGAAGGGCGTCCTCCGTCCGTAAATAATGCTCCGCATTGTTCCAGCAGGGGCAAAAAAACTTAGGTATTGCCCAATATATCTTCACAACTTTTTTTGTTAGGAATCTATCAAGAATTCGATAAAAAGGGTGAAGAATCCACATCCGATAGTCACGGTAACAACCAAAAAATAAACAACCCCCCGATAAAGATAATGCTATTCAGCATTCTTTATCGGGGGGTTAAAGTATAACTTATATACTTTCTTATTGAGCAAACATACCAGTGTAAACCACAGTTGCAGGTAAAATTCCAGTAAATCTTAAATATACACCCTTGCCTTTATTTGTCTTATAAAACATTGCAGAAGAACCACCCAAAACAACTCCAACAGTTGCAGCTACAGCTTTCACAACAGCCGTAGGAGCTGTAAACCAAGGTGCCCAAATAGCTACAATTGCAGCAGTACCTGCTCCACCTGCCAAAGCTTGAGCTGTAGTATTTGTTAAATTATCATTCAAAAATAACTTATAACCCCACCAATGAATTTCGAGAGCATTTCTACCACCAGCTCTTGCCGATACATTTTGATCTAAAAACTCA
Organism: Sporosarcina sp. SAFN-010; assembly: GCF_059415065.1. NCBI lineage: Bacteria > Bacillati > Bacillota > Bacilli > Caryophanales > Caryophanaceae > Sporosarcina > Sporosarcina sp. SAFN-010. Next base: position 4,906 of record NZ_JBPFDS010000032.1, read on the forward strand.
ATATGATTACCAATCACAGATATTCCATCAAGTTCTTCTGTTGTAAGTTCACTTAACATAGCATTTTTATCAGCGATCTCCGCATTAACTTTAGCAAACTCTTCTTCACCAATTTTGTTGATTAGAACTTCAACATCTTCAATTACAAAATTATTATCTTTAAAAACTATAAAACTATCTACCAAATCAATCGTTTTTTGATTTAATGCATTTGGATCTGATGGTGCATTACTTGCACTTGCATAATTCCCACCCGCAGCAAAACTACTGAAAACTAATAACACAGACAAAAACAGAAAAAAACCTTTAAATTTCAACAAAAAAACCTCCTAATAAAATGTTGGAATATCCTTCCACTGTAGTAACATTCAACATAATAGATTGATAACCTTCCTGAAATTACAATTAGTTGGATAAACACGCCTCAAAATCGTCTGTTCGCTCTTTGAAGTATTTTTTTGTATGTTTAGCCCAAAGAAAAATAAAAAGGGATGGCAAATTTGCCATCCCATAAATATTCTTGACATTCATAAACTTGCCATTTTCTGCAAATAAACTTCCTGTACAAATCTATTCACTTACGGTTTTTTTTCCATATCTATTTTCCATAACGTAAAACACAAAAAGTGTTATAAGAATAACAAATGGAGTTGTACTATGCTCCATTAACCCAATGTACGGTAATATTAAAGACAGAAGTATCAGCGACGTCGCTACCAAACGAACGATAACAAGGTTTTTAGGGTGTTTCTTATTATCCAAGTTACTCCCTCCTTTTCTTAATATAACCTTAACAAAATGTCCCATCTAATGAAATCTATTGTATCTTAATCTACCTCTTTTTCATCAATCAGCTTGCTATTGATCTCTTCTAGTTCCTCATCGGTCAAATACCTTTTTTCTAATTCGATATACTTTTTACCACCCCAATTATACATGATGGCATAGACATATTTCGTAACATCTTTTTCTTTGTAAGCATCTAATTCACCATTTCTAAATTTGGTCATGGCCTCTTTAAATAGCCCAGAAAAGACTATTAATCGTTTACCCTTTAAGGCTTTATAAAATACCTCGAAAACTTCTTGATTAATTAAATAATCGCTATCTTTTGCGGAGTATTTAGCAATCTCATAAACTTTATCATCTCGACCATTGCGAACTTTCCTCACGTCAACTTGTGTAATAAGTGGGTTTTTCGTGACCTCTTGCCACAGTTCAAGCCATCGATCCCGAGAAATATATTGAGCAGTTTGTGTAAAATAGCTTTTATTAACCGCAATCAACACATGAAAATGTGGGTGGTAATCATCACGTTCTTGGTTATAGGTAATTTCTAATTTTCTAGCATAACCCTTTGCAATTTTCTTGATTTCCTTACGTTCCATCAACTTTTTAAACGAATGATTATAGTCTTTAATTTCATCTTCCAATTCCTCAGCCTGCACATTTGGTGCTGTTAACGTCAAAAAAATAAACTCTTTATTTTCCTCTTGCTTTAAGTAAGTCATCATCACCGACAACGCTAACGCATCTTTTCGAGATTTTTTCCACGCACAGATGGGGCAAAAACGATTTTTGCACGTATTGCCTTTATGCTGTTTTTTCTTTTCCATACTTTCATCAGCAACCATCACCATGAATGTATTGCACTCCTTTATGAGCTTTAAAGTGTTTTGAGTAATGACATTTTCAGAAACCAGCTTTTCCATAAAATAAGCTAATACACCATTTCTACGTTTTTTCTTAGTAGACTTAACCATAATATCTTGATTATTTTTGGATTCTGCTTTATATTGAGTCATATAACTTAAGTTAATAAACGCCAATTAAGGCACTTAAAAACTTGCACCTTCCTTCTGTTTTGACTTTTTGTGTGGTAACTCAAAGTCTAGAACACTATTAGGAATTTCGCAAGTTTTTTTGTATTCAAGCCTTATATACCAAGGGCTCAAGACCAATCAGGGCAAATCGAAGATGTTACCCTTATATCAAGATAAGAAAAAATCGTTTTTTCGCTTCGCTCAAAACCACAAAACCACAAAACCACAAAACCACAAAACCACAAAACCACAAAACCACAAAACCACAAAACCACAAAACCACAAAA
>NZ_JBPFDS010000033.1:0-4791 GCF_059415065.1 Sporosarcina sp. SAFN-010
AAATCGTTTTTAAAAGCTCTCACGTCCACAGCACGCTCTTTTAAAAATTCTTTGGAGCTTTTATATAGCAAACCGATTTCACCCCGTAAATCGCTTACACGCTCTTTTAACGACCGGTTCTCTGAACGCAGCTCGCGAACTTCTACCTTCAACTGCTGATTTTCCCGATCCTTTTCCTGCCACTCGTTGTAAATTAGGTCAATTTTCTTTTCTAGCTTTATATTCTCCTGCACCAGATCCGTACGGAGAAACCGCTCCATGTTATTTTTCAACCGCTCATTTTCTCTCACTGCCGACAGCAGCCGTTTAAATTCCGGTTCAGCCAGCACGACATTTCCAGTCGGTTGTTTCTGTATTTCCTTTTTCGGTTTCCCAAAGATATTTTTCTCCTTGCTCTCGACCTCGACTTTCTTCATTTCCTTCTTGGCCGTAAAGTCCACCTTGACCGGAACTTTTTCATTGAGAGCGAGCCACTCATCTTTTTTCCCTACAATATTTTTTTCTAGCAACTGCACTTCCTTCTCCAAATCCTTTTTCTCTTTATACTCATTCGGATGCAAATGCTTTTCCACGGACCCTTCTTGACCACGCACCACCTCAAAGCCCTGGCGCTGCATTTCAGCCGGGAACTCCTTCTGCAGGGCTTGGAGTTCAGTCCGTTGGAACATGTCCTTTGCAGACAGTCTCCCGTCCTCAGTGATCGGCACAAGGCCCACGTGCATGTGTGGATTCGCCTCGTCTTGATGAACGACCGCATAGAGGGTGTTCTGCTCGCCGTAGCGTTCCTTGATAAAATCGAGCGACCGTTCAAAATAGCGTTTCTGCTCATCCGCTGACAGAGATTTCATATAGTCGGGGGAAGCCGTCACGAGAAATTCAGATAGGACCACAGAATTCGCCCGAGGTTTTCGTTTCACTCGTTCGCTAATTTCACTTTTGATGGTTTGCTCATAGCGTAGTTTTTGGTTATTCAGCAAATCAACATTCAGATGGGAACGCTCATAATCAATATCCGGATTACTTTTACTTTTGCCTTGTCGCTGATTATGTTTTTGAATGCCTTGTACGTCCGAAATTTTAAATTTCTGCACTCGAATGATGGCATAATTCGCCATGATTTCACCATCCTTTTTTTCTGCTCTCAGGGGAGGGGGTTTCAAAATTGAAACCCCCTCTATAAAGCCAGAATAGCACATCAGGCGAAGAGGACCAAAGAAGTTTGGTGTAGCCTACTATACCAATTTCATTGGTGTAGGCTCTGCCGAGGGCTCAAAGCAAGGGAGCCAAAGGCAGCTCCCCCAAGGTCAAAAGCAAGAAAAAGAGCGCCCACGAATGGACGCTCTTTTTCCCTAAATTCACGTGCAAGAGAAGTCGTTTTCCCTTTTCGGTTTTTCCGCAAAGGTTCCTCTTCTTCTCCCAAGATCCAGACCGTGACGCTGTCACACTGCGAGGGAAAAGTTTCCCCTCGACCCCCTCCAAAAAGCTCCCCCACCCCCCTCACTTTTTGAGGGGGCTCCCTCGCCGGTAGGCAGGAACAAACGTGGTTTGTTCCAAGCCAAGAGGGTGAAAACCATCTCTCGTGTCAACTCCTTAAATTCCTTCCGCTATCGCTTCAGTCAGACATTTACCGTTGACACTGCCCCATAATCATATTAAATAAAAAATAAAAATGTAAATCTCCAATATTTTCCCCTAATTACATTTTAAATGGTATAGTCATATTTGCATATCAAATATAGGAGGTTTTTCAATGGACAAGTCAATAGTTATGCACATGAAAAAAATTATTTCCTCACTTTGCGCCTTTCTTTTAATCTTTGGATTAGTAGGCTCTTCTTTCACCAACACAGCAAACGCAGAAACCAATTCAAGTGCACACAATGAATATGGGTTTGAAAAAGAACTAGACTCTATATTTAATGAAAAACAAGCAATCATACTAAATCAAGAAGTATTAAATCTTGAAAATCAAATAAATGATTATCTTGATAAGATTCCCTACACAGAAGAAGAATTTGAAAGTATGAGTGATGAAGAATTTGATAGAGTATACGCTACATATTTCAATAATGAAGAATTTCTTAATCTTGAAAGCGAACACAAAGAAGCATATGAAGCATTAGAAGCACAGCAAATAAATATGCAACCCATGATTGCCCCGCTTCTTGTTCCCATTCTTGCGAGTGTTGCGAGAGTTGCACTACAAACCGTCGTTAAACAGGGAACTAGAGTGGCCTCAACATACTTAAAGAAACATATAAAAAATATCGGTAAAAATTATTCAGTTACCTGGAATATAAAAAACTCGAATAAAAAAGTAACGACATTATTAATGATCCAACACAAACCTACCAAAAGACCTGTATTTAGATTAGACAATGGAAGTCTTCATGCACATTTAACCCCAGGCACATCCACTTGGTTTTGGCACTTCCATATAGGCGGAACACCGACTGCTATGAAACAACATCATTCTTTAAGAGCAATAATACCTGCAAAACACAAACCAAAGTCAAGTTTAACTTTATATTAAAAAGTGAAGAACGCTTATAATACTATAAGCGTTCTTCACTTTTCTTTAATAAAGATGCTGGAGAATGAGGTACAGCACTATCCGTTATCTCATTTACAAAATAAATATTAGAATTAACATCACCATACTGTCCTGTATAAGGCATTTCTATAGACTCAAACAAAGCCATATCATCATCAGATACATTAATTATAAAGGCTTGATAATCCTCTGCATCAGACGCAGTAAAATCCCTTACAGCCTCACCTTTTTGCAAAGCCTCATCAATCATTTCTTTCAGCTCAAGTAAAGCCTTTTTATTTCCTACAATAAATGACTCATGATGTGGCATAAATTGTGCATAAACGTGAAGATAATTAGTACTTTTAAAAGTCAAATCACTCTTCCTCCTCTTTAAATAATATATTTAATAGCTCCTTTAAAAACAGAAACCTCGACTAATTTACTTTCTCTTTCAACTTCAAGAATGATTTCATACACGAAAACTTTAAGTAATTTCCCTCGCAATACTTTTCCATCCAAAAAGTAAATTGCAATTTCTTCTCCTATTTTGTGTATGTATCCATACTTTCTTTTCTCTTCATTTTCAGCCATGCTCATTCCACCTCATCACCTTCCTCAATGAACTTAGCTCGCTCATTGTACATTTCCATTTCCTCTTGAGTGAGTTCACGTAATTTACTGTCGTAGGTTGAGCCTTTCCAAACTGACTGAAGCAAGTGCGTATACTCATCTTCATTCTCTTTTTTAAATCGGTCCAACTCACCATTTTTAAATTTCTTAGCATAGTCTTTCATCATACCCGAGTAAACAATCAATTGGCGCCGTTTCAATGCCATATAAAACGTATCAAACACCGCTTCACTGTGGTACAAATCACTGCCCTTAGCCGAGTATTTCGCAATTTCAAGCACTGCATTAGAGTTGCTTGTTTCGGTAGCACGTACTTTTTTAGCGTCTACTTGTGTAATCGAGTTATCATTCATACAATCACGCCACATTTCAAGCCATTCAGACTTACTAATAGCATCACGGTTACCAAAATAACTTTTATTCACTGCCACGATAATGTGCATGTGAGGATGGTACGTGTTATATGTAGGGTTCGGATCTCCCACTTTCAATCCTCGCCAATCGTAGTAATCCTTTTTACGTTTGTACAGTTTTTCGGTAATATATTTTTCTTGGTCAGTCGTGACTTCCAGTTTGCGAATGTAACCTTTCACGACACGTTCTACATTGCGCCTCTTAAACAAACGATTTACCGCTTTATTGAATTGATCAATCTCATCACACAATTCTTCACCGCTGACACTCGGCGCTGTCAATGTCAGAAACAAAAACTCTTTCCCTTCAATCTCTTTCACAGCTTCCATCAAGATTGAAATTTTGATTGCATTTTTTTTCGCTGTTTTCCATGTACAAATTGGACAGAACCGATTCCCACAGGCATCCGTTCGATACAACCGCTTAACGCTCATTTCTTTATTTGTCAGGTGATGAAACCAACTGGAACATGTGTCAAAACGATTGATCATTTTAACTGATACATGCTTTTCCATATAATCGGCTGCCTTTCTGTTCAAATCCTTTTTCACTCTGTATTTTCCGAATATTTCTTTGCCTAACACAGTCTTTTCCAAGTGCGATTTTGAGAGTCTGCCCTCTTGTTTTTTTTTCATAGTTGTTGTAAAGTCACAGGAGAATATTCTTTTTCAAAACATAAAAAAGTGACTTGTCCCCTTTCTTAATTGTTTGGTTTTGTGTCGTAACTCAACCTTAACAGTTTAAGAGTTTAGGAGACAAGTCTTTTTTTAAAACAGCATACAAAACTAATCAATAATAGAGGCTTCAAAAACCTTGAGAGAGTAAGGTCTAAGCCCTACTAACCTAACCATTTCAAGTGCGGAAATAGTTAGGTATAGTATCAAGAAAGAAGAGACTTGTTTTCAACTCGTCTCAAAAACCATAAATTCAAGAACAAAAACAAGTTCAAAACATAAGAGCAAAACCCATAGAAAAAAAGAGCCGATTTCCTGAAGAGGACAGCCGGCTCTTTTTTTTTTTTTTTTTTTTCATCTTTCCAAACCTCGATCACGTTCTTTCCTCAATTCACGCTTATGGACATTTTCAAATTCACTACCTGTTATTTTCTCTTTCACCTTGTCCACCAAGTCCCTGAAATCGTTTTTAAAAGCTCTCACGTCCACAGCACGCTCTTTTAAAAATTCTTTGGAGCTTTTATATAGCAAACCGAT
>NZ_JBPFDS010000034.1:0-4752 GCF_059415065.1 Sporosarcina sp. SAFN-010
GTAGATTCTCCTCATCTCTTTGGTTGTATTCTACAAGACCCTAACTTTATTGTCCAAGTAAGTGTAGCCTATACAAATCTAATAAATAATAGTTTATACTTATGATACGGTTCACCTTAATGTAGTTAGTTTCCATTATATATATATATCCTTACCAGCGATTTATCGCTATTTTCATCCAGACAACGTATAATATGAGATGCAGAAGAAGAATTTATTTTTCCTCTAGTTAAAAAAAGAGGTGCAATTACATGAAACAGTTTGAAACAGCATTACCTGAGCAGTATGAAACATTAAAAAAACAGGCCAATTATACGTCTAGCTGGCGAGAGCGTTTAGATGCAGTCGAATTGTTATCGGATTATCAACATGAAAAAATCATAGATTTATTAAAAAATCGTATGCAGCATGATACTGTCAACAAGGTCCAATTAGCAGCCTATGAAGCACTTACGGCGTTTGGCGAGGACGTAGAAAAGCCATCACCTGCACGTTTTGATATTATCAAAGGCACAGATAAAATTTTCCTGCGGGTGAAAAAGAGCTTGCCGAAGGACCATACAGTGGCAGACTTTGCGGATAAACTAAAACGTATGCGTTTGGATGTCTTTGATGCGTATGAAGGCGAAAAAGGTGTACAATTTATGAACTGGTTAGAGGAACGTTGGGCAAAATTGTAATCAGTAGTTTTGCGATTCATGAAAGAAAGTCATTCTCTCCGATTGCGGAGGGAATGGCTTTTTCTTATCATTCGGTGTGATTCATCCAAAATATATTAAATTGTATTACTTCTTTTCTTTGATCATCTATCTTTATTGTTTAACGATAGAACAAACACCTTATTAACCTAACTTGCCTCGTTAGTTCAATAAGAAAAAAGAGTTGCAATAGCAACTCGATGATTTTCAACAACTGCCTCCATTACTTGAAGAAGGAAAAAGCGATGCATACCTACAGAACAATCACCCTTGTTTTACCAACTGTATCTCTCCAAACGAAAATACTAAAGAAAGTTCAATTTGATTGCTTAAATCATAAATCCTGAAGCTCATCCACAGTCACAAATTTATACCCTTGGTTCGTAAGTTCTCTTAAAACATCTTCAATCGCTTGGATTCCCTCACCTGTTTGATCGTACATTGAATGCAGCAAGATTATCGAGCCTGGTTTAATGTTATCCACTACATAATTAACTTTTTCATCAGCACTTGTGTAATATGTATCCGGTTCTAAAGACCACATAATAGTTTCTCTGTTATGCTTATTTAAATAATAAGGTAAACCGACAAATTTTTTCCCATAGGGAGGTCGAAAGTCAATTTCGCTCTTATATCCAGACTTTCTAATCAACTCATCGGTTTTTTCTATTTCCTCTTTAATAAAAGATGGAGATTTTAAAACCATTCTTTTGTGCGAATAGGTGTGATTTCCAATTTGATGCCCTGCTTCAACCAATTTTTTTGCTTCTTTAGGGTGTTTTTCAATATCATTTCCGATAAGAAAAAAAGTAGCTTTTGCCTTGTATTTATCTAATAAAGGCAGAATCTGATCCACGTTCTTTGTCGGACCGTCATCAAATGTTAAAGCAATGACCTTGTTTTCCGTTTCAACTAGGTATGTTAACCCTCCAAATAATTGATAGGTTCTTAATTTAGTAACTTTAAACGTTCCTGCCAATAAAAGAGATGTTAATAAAAACCCAATTCCAAAAATTATTAATTTCTTTTTCATCTGTGATTCCTTTCTTTCAAAAGCTATTATATAACGGTTGTACTTTAGCATAATGCAACTTTATTTAGGTGATTGGCCGGATTGGAGAACAAACCTTATGCCGGAAATGTCCGATTGTTGAAGATCGTTATTAAAGTAACGCACTCATTACTTTAATAACGATTATTCAAAATTCCAACATTCCCCTGCAAGAATGTGCCTTGAAAGTAAAAGTATTCTTTTCTTTGTGAAAAACCCCCTTTGGCTTTAGTTTATTCCAAATAACCGATACTAGATTCATTCTAAGTAATAGTTAGTAGGTAAAACTTGTTTTTTCTTTCCATCTGAACCACCACATTAGCAAGTGGTGTGACTGGAATAATTAGTGACATATCATTTTTTAATCTTTCTTCTTTAGCCATATTCCATCAGCTAATTTTTCATCGATAAAATCCAAAACAGTCTGTAATTGAGCAATTTGACTTTTTACTTTTTCCTTCTGCCGGAGCATGCCTGATATCATTTCAGGAGTCATATTACTTGTTTCAGCAATATCAAGATATAATTTCACTTCTTCTAAACTAAGACTTGCCTTCTTCATACAGAGGATCAGTAGCAACCGTTCAATATCGGATGGTGAAAAGACCCGATGTCCATTCGGAAGCCGTTTAATATTTGGAAGCAATCCAGCTTTTTCATAATATCTGATTGTATCAATGCTTAACCTGGTAAGAGTGCTAGCCTGTTTGATGGTATACATACGTTTGCCTCCTTCTTATCGATAAATTATAAAACATGAAGTCAACTCCAGGTCAAGCTGATTCTTTTCTATTGACCTGAAGTTAGCTCCATGTTTTATACTTCAGTCATTCACTAATAGGAGGTAAATAAAATGTTAAAATCAGAAAGAAAAACAGCACTTGTTACAGGAGCGAACAGTGGAATAGGACTGGAACTGACGAAAAAATTAATCGAGAACGGGTGGGAGGTTGTTGCTTTAATTCGCTCTACATTTCCAGAGGAAGAGCTATCGCTCCAACAAAAAATCCGTCAAGGAGATATCCGTATTTATAATGCCGATTTATCTGATTTTACGCAACTTAAATCTACCTTGATGCAAATAAAGGAGAAAGAAACAAAGTTGGATGCTCTCTTCAATAATGCTGGAGGCAGTTTCTCGAACCTACGTTTTTCACCACAAGGTCGTGAGCTGCATTATGAAATTCAGACAGTGGTTCCCTATATCATCACAATGGAACTGCTTGATCTTGTAAAAAGGGGAAATCCAGCTATCGTTATCCAAACTAGTTCAGATGCGTTTAATTTTAAAAGATCTTTCGTGCCGGAAGATTTGGCAAACCCTCCTAAATTCCAGAAACTGATTGGCCCATATGCATCGACGAAGTTGGCAATCACTTTGTGGACACATGCATTGGCACAAGAACTAAAGCGAGAGGGTGTGACAATTATCAGCATTGATCCAGGCAATAACAATACAATGCGAAAGGGCAGAAATGGAGGTTTACCATGGATCATGCAGCCGTTCATCCGTTTGTTTGGTCCGCATCCTAGTGTAGGGGCAAGCCGTTTGTTTGATGGGTTAGAGAAGTCCCCAAATGAAGCTGGATTGTATATCTCAAAAGGAAAGCCTGCTGAGTTCAAATTTAGGCAGCACGCACCCAAAGTTTTATTACAAGTACAAGCTGTATATGAAAAAGAATTTTTGCCACTATAATTGAGACAAGCAGGCTGACGAAACTTTCTCGACAACCTTTTTATTATAGTTCATTTCTTTTTAGATTAGAGAATGCGAGCAGGAAGAGTTCAAACTTTCGTTTATGCCCGTTTGTGATATCTGCCCGATCTCTTATTCTCCTACCAAGCCGTCATTATCACGATCCTGCATATATTGGTACAACCAGTGTTATATTTAGGTTAAGTTAGTGAAACAGTTGAAATTTAAAGGACCACACATATTAGATATGTCTAAGATGTGTGGTCCAATTTTATTTCCTTCTTCAACTAAAGCCGCCGATCCGGGAATACTACTTTTGAATTAAACAACTTTGACGATAGGAATCATATATATTTTGCGATTATGTAGCCACGAGAATAATCCAAAGAAGTTTTTATCTAGATATTAATCAATCACTACTTTCCCATCTTTATCTAGTAACGGAGTCATTCCACTTAAGCCCAAACCACTTGTTATGAGATAATTTACACCTGTTTCAGTATCTACTACAATCTTTATAATTCCCCCGCCTACGTTTTCTTTTAACTTAACTTCAAACCTTTTTCCCATTTTTGTATTTCCCTTCTGATATCATCAATAATACAAAATCCTTATAATAATCCGACCCTTATGTAGATCAAAGGCAATTCCTTGGGCCAGAATTGCCCCCGTTTGACGAAATTACCGACCCTTTTGCCATTTGTTAAAAGATATAGAAAAAGTGCTAACGAATAATATCAGAAATGAAACGCCCAAAATTATTGGTATAAATGTGAACGCATCGATAGTGCTCCCCTCAGTAGTCCAACTTGAAGCACCAGAAGGTCTCGAGAACGTGGTTGCTAATCCTTCTCCATTAGCTCCAAATATTAAAAACAAAACACCCAAAAATAAAAAAGCAATAGGAATTCCAAACAACTCTGTAATTTTATTTTTCAATTTAATCTCTCCCCGTACTTAAGAAAATGGACCTATTAAGGTATTGGGACATTTGCTTATCAAGCAAACGCCCCCGTTAGTTGATTTACAACCCAAATAGTCCTAACAAAACTAAAAATAATGTGCCCCCTCCGCAGAGTGATGCAAGAAGAGTATAAATTATAAAATTATGCTTTTCCTCTAGGATCGCGCGAACTGCAAAGATGGAGAAAAAAACCGTAAAGAATCCAAGTAATGAATATATGAAAAGCATTTCAATCCCTTTTTTTCAATGAAATTCAAGCAACAAAATGGCCCGATTGAAGTACAAATTTAATTCACTTAAAGCTATCGTTTATTGATTGTACTCCTGAATTTACTCAATTTGA
>NZ_JBPFDS010000035.1:0-4390 GCF_059415065.1 Sporosarcina sp. SAFN-010
AGAGGGCAGCCGTTCGCTGTCCTCTTTCTTTTTGTGCCGGGGGGATGTATGGCGTTTGTCAATGTCTTGGAGCAGTAGCGGAGCGAGGGTGCTTTTTCCCGAGTGAGCATAAGGAGCGGAAAGGCGTTGACAAACTGACTGTACCCGAACCCTCTTGGCTTTTCCAAATGCACATTTGGAAACTGCCTACCGGCGAGGGAGCCCCCGAAAGAGTCGGGGGTTGGGGGCGTGATTATTGGGGGTCGAGGGGAAATTTTTCCCTCGTGGGTTTGGGCAAAGCCCAAGGTCTTTTCTTTTGATCTTGATCTTGGGGAAGCTGTCACGCTAGAGTGACAGCCCCTTGTTTTTACCCTCGGAGAGCCTTTTCATTGTGCACATGGAGCGTAGCATAATGTCACAATACAGAAAAGGTTACTTTGGCAAAGTAACAAACTGTCTGGTACACTCGTAGCAAGTGAGGTGATTCGTCATGAGCATGTCTGTCTCTCTCAAAAAGGCGACCAATAAAACCAACATCAAACACAACAATCGGACCATGAGTGAAAAGGATAAAGAACGCAATTCGCATATTAACGAATCTTATTCGCATGAAAATGTGTATCTCGTTCAGAAGGATTTGAAAGAACTGTATCAAGAAGAATTTGGGGAAGCATTGGAAAATTATAATGCCAAACAAAAACGCAACGATCGCAAAATTGATAATTATTATGAGCACATTCAAGCCAGTAAAAAAACTTCACTTCAGCAAGAAATGATTATTCAAGTTGGAGATTTAGATGATTTTCCTATGCGGAAGGATTATGAAAAAGGGAATGAAATTTTATTAGAGTGGTTCCAAGAATTTGAGAAGCGAAATCCAAATTTGAAAGTTTATAATGCGGTCATTCACAATGACGAAGCCAGCCCTCATATGCATTTGAATTTTGTTCCTGTTGCGAGTGGATATAAACGAGGACTTGAAAAACAAGTGTCGTTTGATCGTGCCATTATTCAACAAGATTCCACGTTGGATAAAACTCGCCCGTTTGATGATTGGCGAGAAAAAGAAGTTCAGTTGCTAGAAGAAAAATTATTGGATCGTGGAATTGAGCGGAAATTAGTTGGCACAAATCAATATAAAGATGTGAATGAGTACAAGGAAAAACAGGATTTATTAAACGAAATTGCCGTTTTAGAAGGAAAAGTCAGTGAAAAGAAAAGTGAGTTTTTAGCAATTAGCAAAAATGTTCCTGATAAAAATTTGGTTCTTAAACCGAAGCGAAAAGAAATTAAGACCGAAGTCATTCCTAAAATGTTTGGGAAACCAGAAATCCATAAAAAAGAAACAGGGAATTATGTTTTTACTCCTAAGCAGATGGAACAGCTTGAGAATATCGTGACAGCTGCGGTTGCTGTGAAAAAAGATTATCAGCGGTTGCAAAGTATGGATCCTGTCATAGAAAATGAAAAGCTACTTGAGGAAATTTACCAAAAAACACGAGAAAACGGCAAGTTGAAAAATGAAAACAAGGAGCTCCGTTCAGAAAACAGAGATTTAAAAGACCTCATAGGCGATTTAAGGCATGAAGTCGGTTTATTGTATCAAAGTGCCAAGGATTTCATAAGAGGGCGTACAGAGACCGTGAGAGCCTTTAAAAACGATTTTAAGGACTTAGTAGCCAAAGTGAAGGAGAGAAACCCTGGAAGCGAATTTGAGCGCTTATATAAGCGTGAAAAAAGACAGGAGCGGGATAAGGGTTTGGGAAGATAAAAAAGGCGCCCTTTTGGGTGCCTTTTTTATCTTTGTTTTTAGTGGTTTGAGCGAAGCGAAAAACATGCTCTTTCTTATCTTGATATAAGGGTAACATCTTCGATTTGCCCTGAACGGTCTTGAGCCCTTGATACATAAGGCTTGAACGCAAAAAAACTTGCAAATTCTTCCCTAGTGTTCTATGATTTTAGTAACCACACTAAAAATCAAATAGAAAAGGGGATGAATGCAAGTTTTTGAGTGCCATGATTGGCGTTTATTAACTTAAGTTATATGACTCAATATAAAACAAAATCCAAAAAGAATCAAGATATTATGGAGAAATCCACGAATAAAAAACGTAGAAATGGTGTATTGGCTTACTTTATGGAAAAGCTAGTTTCTGAGAATGTGGTTACAGAAAACACTTTACGACTTATAAAGGAGTGCAATACGTTCATGATGATGGTTGCAGATAAAAGCTTAGAAAAGAAAAAACAGCATAAAGGCAATACGTGTAAAAATCGTTTCTGTCCCATCTGTGCATGGAAGAAATCTCGAAAAGATGCGTTGGCGTTATCTGTGATGATGGCTTATTTAAAGCAAGAGGAAAAGAAAGAATTTATCTTCGTTACATTAACAGCACCAAACGTGCCAGCTGATGAACTGGAAAGCGAGATTAAAGACTATAATCACTCGTTTAAAAAGTTGATGGAACGTAAGGAAGTTAAGAAGATTACAAAGGGCTATGTTAGAAAACTAGAAGTCACATATAACGAAGATCGTGATGATTACCACCCACATTTTCATGTGTTGATTGCAGTTAATAAAAGTTATTTTACTGATAAAGATTATTATATTTCTCGTGATCGGTGGCTTGAGCTGTGGCAAGAGGTCACGAAAAACCCACTCATTACACAAGTTGACGTGAGGAAAGTTCGCAACGGTCGAGATGATAAAGTTTACGAGATTGCTAAGTACTCTGCAAAAGACAGCGACTATTTAATTAATCAAGAAGTTTTTGAGGTGTTTTATAAAGCCTTGAAAGGTAAACGATTAATCGTGTTCTCTGGGCTATTTAAAGACGCTATGACCAAATTTAAAAACGGTGAACTTGACGGCTATAAAGAAAAAGATGTGACGAAATATGTCTATGCCATCATGTATAACTGGGGTGGTAAAAAGTACATCGAATTAGAGAAACGGTATTTGACAGATGACGAGCTGGAAGAGATCAATGGGAAATTGATTGATGAAAAAGAGGTAGATTAAGATACAATAGATTTTAACAAACGGGCCATTTTGTAGGGGAATAAAGAATGTGTGGAGGTTGTTTATTATTAATATCAGTCAAGATAGATACTTTTTAGAGTTGGCTCTTGATGAAGCAGAAAAGGCATTGAATGAAAATACCTATCCAGTTGGGGCTATTATAGTTGATGAAAATGGAAATATAGTTGCAAAAGGACGCAATAAGGTACATCCCAAACAAGACGCAACTGCTCACGCCGAAATTGATGCTATTCGTAATGCTGGGGAATCAATATTTAATGCTAAAATTAATGGTGAAAAGTTTACAATATACTCTTCATTGGAACCTTGTCCAATGTGTACTGGTGGAATTCTGTTTGCCAAAATAAAAAAGGTTGTTTGGTTACTAAATGACGATGTAGGTTTTGGTGGTTACAAAAAAATCAAAGATGCAAAAGTCTTTGATAGGAAGTTCCGTGACATTGAAGCTATTGAAGAACCTTATGACGATTTAAAGAAAAGACAAATGGAATTAATGAGTAAATGGTCAGCAAATCCTAATAATGTTACTAACTTACGGAAGGCTGTCGTGCCAGAATAGGGGGCGTTTGTTGATTAAAGAAAAGTAAAAAAAGAGCAGACATAGCTGCTCTTTTTGATGAATAATTAATATATTTGTTTGACACCTTCGCAAGCTTTGAGTGCTTTGAACAATTCATAAGAAAACCCAATTATGTTAGCTTTAGCGCCTGCTTTAAGCAATTGCTTTGCTGCTTTTTTGGTATTAGACCAACTAGGATTGTCCAATAGAGCTAGAATTACAGTTTTTGAGAAAGTATCTGCATATGAACTTCCTATGTGATTCACTATACACTGTGCTTGTGCGTCATGTGTTGCGGCTAATTCTTCTGTTGTTCCACTTTGAGATCGTTGTGATCTTAGGTATCTTATTGCATAGTCGTTTACTTCTTGTTCTATTTCTTCTTCTGTTTTTCCATCCCATGTTTCCATAACTACACATCCTTTTGGTAAGATTATAGTTCCTTCTATGTTTAGACTATTTTGGAAATAATAAACTAAAGATTCAAAAGGAGACTTTGCAATGGGTAAAGATTATAAAAGATTAAAGACTGAGGAAATAGAAAATAATAGATGGAGAGTATGGATATATAGAGCTTTACTGTTACTTATGTTATTTGTGTATGTGAAATATAAAGTTATAGAGCGTATTGGTTTCATACCAGGAATTTTATTAATAATAGTCTTAGTAATTGTTATTAGTAATCTTCTTACACTAATATTTAAAATAATTTTGAAAGAAAAGAAATGAGAAAGAGGGCAGCCGTTCGCTGTCCTCTTTCTTTTTGTGCCGGGGGGATGTATGGCGTTTGTCAATGTCTTGGAGCAGTA
>NZ_JBPFDS010000036.1:0-4111 GCF_059415065.1 Sporosarcina sp. SAFN-010
TTATCTCCCTCGCTTTGCTCAGTCCAGGGTCTTCGAAAACACGTGCTCCTAACGCTTCGCTTTTACTCGCAAAAGCTATTCTTCGTCACAGCTTTCGCTAATCCCTCCGGAGTCGCCGCTCTCCGCTACAATCAACAGGTTCTCCCAACTATCAAATGAGGTAATGGAAATGATGATGAGGAATCAAATCAAAGAACGGGAACAGATGGAGATGCTTACAATCTAACAGTTAGGTCCGCAAGACCATCTAGTCCGTTAATTAGCGGCAGCAATTGATTTTTCCTTCATGTATCCATTGGTTGGAGATTTATAATCCATATTTGGGAGACCTAGCACAGATCCAGTTGTACTCAATAAAATGTCTCTTGTAAAAGTACTTTAGAAAGTTGCAGTAAATAAATTTTCCAGAAGAACTGAACGTATCTTGAAGAGACGAATGAGTTCGATAAGTTGCGTGATGACTCTGTAGTAAGTATCTTTAAAACATTTGATAAGTAATGGGAATGTTAGCTAATAAACCATTGTTAAAAATGTTACAATAATACTGTTAATTCGAAATAAATTTTTAAATGGTAAACTTCAAGTCATTTGTGTGAATAAGAATGGAACTAAATTGTAACCATAAGGGGGAAAATTACATTGAGCAACCATGAATTATATGTAATTGATAAAAAAGAAGGCGTCGAATTGGAATATGGTAAGTTACTGTCCATGATGGAATATACAAGAGTGACAACTTTAGCTGAAGTGAAAAATCTAACAATTGAACAACTGGATTTCCTCATCAATGATGAAGCAAACTCCATCGGTATGCTTCTGGATCATATGAATTCTGTTGAAAAAGCATATCAAATCGATACATTTGAGAAACGTGAATATACGGACGAAGATATTCAAATACTCAATCCAGGATTGGAACTTGGTGCAACAGCAAGGGAACAAATTAAAGGGAACCCTGCTGAATTCTACTTAGAACAATTGGAGCGTACGAGAGAAAAGACTATTGAGACATTCCGGACATTGCCCGATACATGGTTGTTTGAACAAATGCCTTTTTGGGACGGAGAGCTCACAAACAATTATTTCAAATGGTTTCATGTCATGGAGGATGAATTGAACCACCGTGGCCAAATTAGATTGATTAAGAAAATCATGAGACAATCAGGAAAATAATAGGAAGTCTAAGGGGTTTTAAGAATCGGGACACACTGTTTGTTAAAACTGTTACTTTCCGCTCCCGACGGAACGCTTTCCGAGGGGCGTGGCTTGAGCCTCCTCAGTCGCAAAAACGCTCTCTGCGGGGTCTCAAGGCGCACGCTGATCCCTCCGGAGTCGTCCGTCTTCCGCTCCAAGCAACGGCGAGTACTATAAATAAAGCGCCCATTCATCAAACCAGCCAATTTTTAGTTGAAGAAGTTAGTCCGAAATTAAGTAGTTAAAAAGGGAGCGGCATTCACAAATGGATTGGAATTGGAATGAAACTAGCATAAAACTCCTATATACATCCGAAAACTTAAGAACATTGTTAGGTACTGTTTGTAAGAAAGAAAATGAATTTACACAATATGATTTTGCTATGTGGTGCGATAATTTAACCATGGTATTTGGTGATGATGAATTGAACGAGTATGATTCACTAGCTCTTGGAATCGCAAGAGCAATCGAATGTCAATGGGATTTGTTTTGGGATGAAAAAGAATTAAAAAAAATGGATCAATCAAAATTAGAGTTACCGTTTAGTTGGTTTATTGAATGGTCAAAAGAGTTAAGTGAATAGGAAGTAGTTTTTTCACTCTATTATTGGGTGCAGCTGTTGAATAAGTACTGTACCTCAATCGGGCCAAAATGAGCGGTTATCAAAAGGAGGTTGATTTACTTGAAAAGACCTTTTAGTACATGGTCAATTGTTTTTATGTTTTTGGGATTAGTAGCATTTGCGGCCAATTGGATGACAACTGAAATAATTGAGCCTGTTGTTCTAGTTGGATATATCTTTATAGTACTTGGTATTATCTTTAGCTTTATCGCATTTTTCAAAAGAGAAAAGGGTGTCCTGAAAATAATATCATGTGTATCTTTTTTCATTATTTTACTTTGCCTTGTATTGATTGAACCACTTATGTTTGTCTATATATTAACTTGGTTAAAGAACATCTTTTAACAATCGAGCTAGATTCTAATAAAGAATATTAAACGACTACCTAAGTAATGAGAGGAAAAAGGTGAATTTAAAAGTGGAGTGTAGTGATTTAATAAAAATCTGGCCAATAGCTGAAGAGGATTATGGTTACGTTTTAAAATGGAGTAAGAACGACCAATTTTGTTTAGCAAACGACTGGGAATTAAACAGAAACGAGCAAGAATTATATAAATGGTGGCTGCATTGTGTGAATAATTTACCCGAAGACTTTATTCGTATGGGAATTGAATTGGATAATAAGTTAATTGGATATGCAGACCTGGCCTTTATAGTGGGAAATGCAGCTGAACTAGGAATTTCAGTTGGTGAAAGTAATTTATGGGGACAGGGAATAGGGTTTAAATCCAGTGTGCTTATGATGGATTATGCTTCTTCAAATTTTGGTATCACAATTTTCAATGCTGAAACTTACGAAACGAATATTCGAGCAAAAAAGATGTTGAATAGAATGGGGTTTAAGGAAATTAGTAGAAATGGCTCTGAGGAATATTTAGGTGTTGAAACAAAGTTAATACAGTACGTATTATTATCATAAAGAGATCTCTTTTTATAGAATCAATTTCAGTTATAGGGGGCTTTTCTGTAATACCACTATGTTGCTATAGGGCCATTTTATTGAGCAGTAGGAGGGAATTTAAATCGATAATAAAAAACTGACACAATTTACATTAGTAGATGTTATTGAAAGGAAAATACACTTCACAAAAACAAATACTATATTTAATAAAAAAGACTTTGAAGTTAATAATTCAGGTGAACTGTTGGCTTACAGTGAACTTTTGGCAGACGTCAAGGAAATGAATGAAAATGAGTTTGTAAGTAAGTACCTACGAATAATAAATAGAATTTCTAAGCAATTTGAAGATGAGGAATTTAAAGATGAAAAAGAAATAGAAAAAATGTCTGGATACAATAATGCAATAGTATCTGTCCTAATGTGTATAAACCCGATTTATGAGTACGATCTAGAGGATTAGTTCACGGGAAAGTTTTTATACAACAATCTGGGCCATTCCAAGGAATACTGTTTAGCGGACCGAAGGACAAAATATATACTACAAACTAATAGGGGGATTTCAAATGGAAACATATCAAGCTACGATTGAGGATTTAGAAGGTGTATCAAATTTATTTAATTCATACCGCATGTTTTATGAAAAATCATCAGATTTAGAGGGGGCTAAGAAATACATAAAAGAACGTCTGGAAAAGGAAGAATCCGTAATATTTGTTGTTAAGAATGGTCAAAAGTTTGTGGGATTCACACAACTTTATCCCGTTTTTTCATCAATCTCAATGAAAAAATCATGGATACTGAATGATATGTTTGTTGATCTAGAAGCTCGAAAACTAGGAATAGGACAATTACTTTTACATAAGGCGAAGGATTATGCTGATAAAACAGGTGCAAAAAGTGTTGTTTTGGAGACAGCACCAGATAACTATGCTGCTCAAAAATTATATGAAAAAAATGGATATGTACGAGATACACAATTTTATCATTATGAATTAAGTTTAACTTAATAAATATCTAATGGGGTCTCTCGTTAACGGGCCATATTGTAAATATTAAATTGAGGTGTTATCGATGATATTGGTTAGTTCTTGTTTAGCAGGGTTACAGGTAAGATATAACGGTACACATTGTTTAAATCACAGGATAAGTAAACTAATAGAAGAGGGCCAAGCAATACCGGTATGTCCAGAATTGCTTGGTGGTTTTTTAACCCCCAGAGAACCTGCTGAAATAATAGGTGGTAACGGGGAAGATGTATTAGATGGGAAAGCCAAAGTAGTTGAGAAATCAGGTAAAGACGTTACGGAACTATATATATGTATAGGCTACACTTACTTGGACAATAAAGTTAGGGTCTTGTAGAATACAACCAAAGAGATGAGGAGAATCTACAT
>NZ_JBPFDS010000037.1:0-3098 GCF_059415065.1 Sporosarcina sp. SAFN-010
TTGTTCATTGAAAACTGGATAAAACAACATTGAAGCAACAAATCAAGACAATCAACCGAGTCGGACACTATTCGTAGTGAGCCGAACAGCGATTCTTTTGTTCTTTCTTCTCATTCATCGCTGAATGAAAGAAGAACGTTAACTTTTTGGTTAAGTTAGAAAGGGCGCACGGCGGATGCCTTGGCACTAGGAGCCTAAGAAGGACGGCACTAACACCGATATGCTTCGGGGAGCTGTAAGTAAGCTTTGATCCGAAGATTTCCGAATGGGGAAACCCACCATCTTTAATAGGATGGTACGTATTTGTGAATACATAGCAAATACGAGGCAGACCCGGAGAACTGAAACATCTAAGTATCCGGAGGAAGAGAAAGAAAAATCGATTCCCTGAGTAGCGGCGAGCGAAACGGGAAAAGCCCAAACCAGGAAGCTTGCTTCCTGGGGTTGTAGGACACTCTATACGGAGTTACAAAAGGATGAGTTAGGCGAAGCGACCTGGAAAGGTCCGCCAGAGTGGGTAAAAGCCCCGTAACCGAAAATTCATCCCCTCCAGAGTGGATCCTGAGTACGGCGGAACACGTGAAATTCCGTCGGAATCCGGGAGGACCATCTCCCAAGGCTAAATACTCCCTAGTGACCGATAGTGAACCAGTACCGTGAGGGAAAGGTGAAAAGCACCCCGGAAGGGGAGTGAAATAGATCCTGAAACCGTGTGCCTACAAGTTGTCAGAGCCCGTTAATGGGTGATGGCGTGCCTTTTGTAGAATGAACCGGCGAGTTACGATTCCATGCGAGGTTAAGCAGAGAATGCGGAGCCGCAGCGAAAGCGAGTCTGAATAGGGCGAATGAGTATGGGGTCGTAGACCCGAAACCAGGTGATCTACCCATGTCCAGGGTGAAGGTAAGGTAACACTTACTGGAGGCCCGAACCCACGTACGTTGAAAAGTGCGGGGATGAGGTGTGGGTAGCGGTGAAATTCCAATCGAACCTGGAGATAGCTGGTTCTCTCCGAAATAGCTTTAGGGCTAGCCTCAAACGTTAGAATCTCGGAGGTAGAGCACTGTTTGGACTAGGGGCCCATCCCGGGTTACCGAATTCAGACAAACTCCGAATGCCGATGATTTATGTTTGGGAGTCAGACTATGGGTGATAAGGTCCATAGTCGAGAGGGAAACAGCCCAGACCGCCAGTTAAGGTCCCAAAGTATTCGTTAAGTGGAAAAGGATGTGGCGCTGCCCAGACAACCAGGATGTTGGCTTAGAAGCAGCCATCATTTAAAGAGTGCGTAATAGCTCACTGGTCGAGTGGCGCTGCGCCGAAAATGTATCGGGGCTAAACGAATCACCGAAACTGCGGATTGACACCTTTGGTGTCAGTGGTAGGAGAGCGTTCCAAGGGCGTTGAAGCTGGACCGGAAGGACTGGTGGAGCGCTTGGAAGTGAGAATGCCGGTATGAGTAGCGAAAGAAGGGTGAGAATCCCTTCCACCGAATGCCCAAGGTTTCCTGAGGAAGGCTCGTCCACTCAGGGTCAGTCGGGACCTAAGTCGAGGCCGATAGGCGTAGACGATGGACAACAGGTTGATATTCCTGTACTACCTCCCCACCGTTTGAGTGATGGGGTGACGCAGAAGGATAGGGTGAGCGCGCTGTTGGTCATGCGCGTCTAAGCAGTGAGGTGTGAAACGAGGCAAATCCCGTTTCTATAACATTGAGCTGTGATGGCAAGGGGTGTATACCCTGGAGTCCCTGATTTCACACTGCCAAGAAAAGCCTCTAACGAGGTGGGAGGTACCCGTACCGCAAACCAACACAGGTAGGCGAGGAGAGAATCCTAAGGTGATCGAGAGAACTCTCGTTAAGGAACTCGGCAAAATGACCCCGTAACTTCGGGAGAAGGGGTGCTCTGGTAGGGTTTATAGCCCGAGAGAGCCGCAGTGAATAGGCCCAGGCGACTGTTTAGCAAAAACACAGGTCTCTGCAAAACCGTAAGGTGACGTATAGGGGCTGACGCCTGCCCGGTGCTGGAAGGTTAAGAGGAGAGGTTAGCGCAAGCGAAGCTTCGAATTGAAGCCCCAGTAAACGGCGGCCGTAACTATAACGGTCCTAAGGTAGCGAAATTCCTTGTCGGGTAAGTTCCGACCCGCACGAAAGGCGTAACGATCTGGGCACTGTCTCAACGAGAGACTCGGTGAAATTATAATATGCGTGAAGATGCGCATTACCCGCGACAGGACGGAAAGACCCCGTGGAGCTTTACTGTAGCCTGATATTGAATTCCGGTGCAGCCTGTACAGGATAGGTAGGAGCCTAAGAGACCGGAGCGCTAGCTTCGGAGGAGGCAATGGTGGGATACTACCCTGGCTGTATTGGACTTCTAACCCTTGCCCGTGATCCGGGCAGGAGACAGTGTCAGGCGGACAGTTTGACTGGGGCGGTCGCCTCCTAAAGAGTAACGGAGGCGCCCAAAGGTTCCCTCAGAATGGTTGGACATCATTCGTAGAGTGCAAAGGCATAAGGGAGCTTGACTGCGAGACCTACAAGTCGAGCAGGGTCGAAAGACGGGCTTAGTGATCCGGTGGTTCCGCATGGAAGGGCCATCGCTCAACGGATAAAAGCTACCCCGGGGATAACAGGCTTATCTCCCCCAAGAGTCCACATCGACGGGGAGGTTTGGCACCTCGATGTCGGCTCATCGCATCCTGGGGCTGTAGTCGGTCCCAAGGGTTGGGCTGTTCGCCCATTAAAGCGGTACGCGAGCTGGGTTCAGAACGTCGTGAGACAGTTCGGTCCCTATCCGTCGCGGGCGCAGGAAATTTGAGAGGAGCTGTCCTTAGTACGAGAGGACCGGGATGGACACACCTCTGGTGTACCAGTTGTCTTGCCAAAGGCATCGCTGGGTAGCTATGTGTGGACGGGATAAATGCTGAAAGCATCTAAGCATGAAGCCCCCCTCGAGATGAGATTTCCCATTACGCAAGTAAGTAAGATCCCTCAAAGATGATGAGGTGGATAGGTCTGGTGTGGAAGCATGGCGACATGTGGAGCTGACAGATACTAATCGATCGAGGACTTTCCCAAATATAAGTTAAAGAGCCG
>NZ_JBPFDS010000038.1:0-2893 GCF_059415065.1 Sporosarcina sp. SAFN-010
AAAATCATAAGAAAGGACGAAAATGAGCATAAAAAAAGAGCGCCTCGGTGAAAGGTACGCTCAATTTGAAACTTATTTTTGTAAGGTGAATATATCATTATGGCTAAAGATAAAGCAAGATACTTCACGTTTCTGTTATATCCTGAATCCATTCCTGAAGATTGGGAAATGAGATTAGAATCAATTGGAACTCCGATTGCGATTAGTCCACTTCATGACAAAGATTTAAGTGATCTTGAAGGAATGAAATATAAAAAAGCTCACTATCATTTGATTTACGTAGCAAAAAATCCTGTAACGGCAGATAGTGTGCGTAAGAGAATCCAACGAACATTAGGTAATGAAAGTGTTTCTTTGGTTCAGATTGTAGTTCAAAGCATGGAAAATATATATTTGTATCTAACGCATGAATCTAAAGATGCTATTGCTAAAAATAAAGTTAAGTATCCTAAAAAGGATATTAGGTTGCTCAATAATTTTGATATTGATCGATACATCACTTTGGATGTTGAAGATAAAGACGATATGTTAAACGATGTTTGTGATTTGATTGATGAGCATAGTTTAGCTAATATCCGCGAGCTGAGAAGGTTCGTGAGAGTTCGTGGTTCGGAATATAACTTGCCTAGTATGAAAATAATCAATTCTGTTTTACGTTCGCATACTGGATTAATTAGATTATATTTTGATGCTGTTTATCAAGAGCGGAGATATGGACGAAGCGATATTGACAAAGAAACAGGAGAAATGAAATGACGAGAATGAAAAAAATACTGCGATGGCTCTACATTGCTTTAGGTCTGTTTTTTATCATTTGTCTGTTTTATGGAGTTTATTTAATCTCTGTGAAAGTAATTAAAATTTTTCTTTCTTTACCACCTGAAATATCAGCTACAATAATTGCTGCTACTTCCACTATTATTGTAGCTGTTTTATCCATCGTAATAGGTAAATATTACGAGCAAAAAAGAGTAATTGAAAATGAACTAAGGCAAAAAAAGATTCCTATGTATGAAAGTTTCATAGAATTTTATTTTAAAATACTTATGGGTGAAAAGATTAAAGCTAAAAAAGTAACAAATCAGGATATGATGAAATTTTTCAATACGTTTACTCAGGAATTAATTGTTTGGGGTTCTGATGAAATGATTAATTTGTGGTCTGATTATAGACGAAAACATATTGATGACGGTAGTGATAAACAAGGAAGTCCCTTACAGACTATGTACGATTTTGAAGAGCTTTTATTAGCTATAAGAAAAGATACAGGACACCGAAACAAAAATATCAGCAAAGGTTCTTTGTTAGGTTTATTTATCAATGATCTTGATAAACAAGAAGAACAAGATAAAAGTGATTAAAAGAGTAGCTTATGCTGCTCTTTTTTATTTTCAAAAATCGAGCGCAGCGACAACGAAAGGTGTAGGAATCTCCTACCAAGTCAAAATACTATTTTGAGGGTTGTGGTCACAAACCCGTAGCTTGCCGTACCTTCTTTTCCACGTTCTGAGTGATAAAAAACGGGAAGTGTCAACGGTAAATGTCTGACTGGAACGTAGTGAAAGGAATTTAAGGAGTTGATACGAGAGATTGATTTTCCAAGCTCGTATGACCAAAGGGAATGGAAAGGGCGAACTACCCCGTCCATTCTTTTTGGTAACTAAGCGTTAGCGAAAGTTTTGGGGGGTTGCCGCTTTTTCAAAAGGGGCAAGGTCTGATCTTTTGTCTTTTGATTTTAGCCCCTGCGGGAAACCCAGTCGCAAGATTTTTCGATAGAAAAAATCACTGCGTATAACTGGGCACTCCATTTCAACTTTATTGTTGTTGCTTTGCTTGATTTTAAAAAAGCAGAAAGATTAGACCAATTTTAAATAGGTCTAGTCTTTTTTGCTTTCAATATAAACTTGAAATATAAATTTTATGATATTAAAAGTATACGGATAAAACGTATAAGAAAATATAAATTTAAGGAGGAAATAACATGATTGAAAATGTCATTATTTTAATTATATTGTTGCACTTTTTAAAGTGAAATAATGTGAAAAACGAACGATCTTTATTGTCGTTCGTTTTTTATTTTCAAAAATGATTTTGCCTAAAAGTTAAGACAGAACACTGAAATAAATCACTGCCTATAAATGAGCACTCCGTTTTAACTTTGTGATTTTGATTTTCGAAATCAATTTGATTCTCTGAGGTTGTACAAGTCATTTTAAGAGCAATGTACAAATAAAACTGATTGAGATACCTAAAATCGATTTAAAAGCCCCTAGAAGTGTTTTAAAGACTTCTGGGGGCTTTTAATTGGTTTCTGTGTGCTTTAATCGCTCAAAAGCTTTTATAAGCATTTTAAAGGCTTTTGAATACCTTTGAATTTTTCGCTTTGATCTTTGATTTTGAGTGAAACGAAAATCAGGGTTTTTCTTGGTTTTGGGAGAAGGGAGGGGGCCACTACGACCCCCCTTTTAAGTGCCGAGTGCCAAACTCGGCGACAAAGTGCCACAAACGCTAGAGCCATAAGGGTTTTCGGTGTGCGACACTTCGGCGACATTTCTGCGACATTTTGAGCGACTTTATCGAAAAATGTATTTCTATGTACTTCTATGTAATGCTTTACTAAGTCCAAATAATGTTATATGATGTTGAAAATGATAAAAAGAAAGAAGGTTTTATTATGGCTGGAGAAAACAAAGAAGAAATGCAAAGTGTGACTATTCGTATTCCTAAAGAGTTGTATTTTGAATATAAACAAGTTTTGTTGGAACAAGGGAAAATCGTTACTTATGATGTACGAAAACACATGAATGAAGTTGTGGAAAATCATAAGAAAGGACGAAAATGAGCATAAAAAAAGAGCGCCTCGGTGAAAGGTACGCTCAATTTGAAACTTATT
>NZ_JBPFDS010000039.1:0-2656 GCF_059415065.1 Sporosarcina sp. SAFN-010
GCAAACGGGCCAGCGCGACAAGTTCTGTGATAAATGCCTTTGGCATGAAAACACAGGAAATTCATCATGTGAATTTCAACTCTACAACGAAGAATAGGAATGACGAAACCATGTTTTCCAAAACTATTCCATCAAGACTCCTGCGTGCGTTATGAGTGACAGTTCATGAGGTTCGAAGCACAGGTAGAGTCGGCAGAAGGAAGGCTGGAGCTATTCTTTAGAAAAGGTATGCTAACTGATATGCCGGATGGCTGAAAAACTAGATAGGGTGAGCATGTTCCCCCCTGAAGGAACTGACGAACTTCTGAATTAAAGGGTCTACAGTTTGAACATAGTGAAAGCTATGTCCCATCCAACGATGGGGTGAGTGATGTAAAGTAAAATTTGGCCCTCTGAAATACATTATACTGAACAAAGGCAGTATCAAGCTCACAGGCTTAAAAGAAGCACCTACGTCTAGTATTAAAAGCTAAGTTGTAAGGTACTTGGGAAGCAAGAGACGTTGAAACGAGGACTGTCATCCGAAACGTTTGCGATAAGGTAACAACTGAAACGCATTTACTTTTGTGAAGGTAGGGGTACGACTAATGAAGCTTCTGTAATAGAAGTGGAGGAACAGCCCCAAGTCTACCGAATGAGAACGATTATTTTCTTCACGTGAATGACACCGATCGGGTAGGAATGTGGGAACATCACTCAATTGGAGGGATGCCACAGTGTCAACTTTGAGATATTGGGATTACTACAATATGACGGGAATTTTCACGGATTTATATGAAAGAGCTAGTCAACAGGATACGTTCAGTCGTCTCTACGAGATTATCATCTCTAGAGAAAACATCCTTCTGGCTTATCGTACGATTAAATCCAATAAAGGGTCTAAGACCCCTGGTACTGATGGAAAAACCATCAAAGATATCAAAGAGCTTTCGGAAAGTGAATTAGTGAAAACCATTCAAACAAAATTGGAGAATTACCAACCTAAGAAAGTTAGAAGAAAATGGATTAAAAAAGATAATGGTCAATTTAGACCTCTTGGAATTCCATGTATGCTTGACCGCATTATTCAACAGTGTTTTAAACAAGTCCTTGAGCCAATTGCTGAAGCTCATTTCTACAAACACAGCTATGGGTTTAGACCGTTAAGGTCTACTCGTCATGCCATGGCCAGAGTACAATTTCTCATCAATCAGGCTCATTTGCATTACGTAGTGGATGTTGACATCAAAGGGTTTTTCGATAATGTAAATCATACACTTCTTATCAAACAATTATGGAACTTAGGCATTCAGGATAGAAAAGTATTGGCTTGTATCTCCAGAATGTTGAAAGCTGAGATTGATAAAGAAGGGATTCCATCTAAAGGTGTTCCTCAAGGCGGAATTTTATCGACTCTACTATCGAACGTGGTGCTCAACGACCTTGACCAATGGGTTGCAGGTCAGTGGGAGTTCTTTCCTCTCAAAAAAGATTATAAATCAAAAGATAGCGAAAGGTTTGCTAAGAAACGTACAGCTCTTAAAGAAGGGTACCTCGTACGCTATGCAGATGATTTTAAAATTCTCTGTCGTGATGGAAAGACAGCTCAAAGATGGTATCACGCAGTAAAATTGTATCTCAAAGAGCGATTAAAACTAGATATTTCACCAGAGAAGTCACAAATTGTGAATTTGCGGAAAAGAAAGTCTGAATTCTTAGGTTTCACAATAAAAGCAAACAAGAAAAGAAATAAGAGAGTTGCCCATACGGGCATTAAACGTAAAAAGAGGGAGAAACTCAAAGAACAAGCTAAAGTTCATATCTTACGGATAAAAGCCTCCCCAACCACTCAAAATGTTTTACGTTTTAATAGTTTTGTTTTAGGTATTCACAATTATTTTAACGGAGCTACACATGTCAATCTAGAATTCTCACGTCTTGCCTACGATTTAAAAGCCTTTCTGTATAATCGCCTTCGTCCTGTAGGAAAATACGGACGCCCAATCAATCCTAGTACGACTTATAAAAAGTTCTACAGCTCAAGACCTAAAACGTTTGAGATTGCAGGGGTCCATCTGTTTCCGCTTGCGGATGTACGGACAGTAAACACAATGAATTTTAGTCCAACACTGTCCCTTTTCACGGAGGAAGGCAGAATGACAATTTACGATAAGATAAAGCCTGATGTAGGCTTGGGAATTAGTAATTTAATGAAGTCATTTCTTCCCAACCGGACGGTTGAATATATGGATAATCGTATTAGTCGTTTCAGTATGAAGATGGGGAAATGCGAACTCACCGGTTGGGATTTAACAGCTAGTGAAGTTCACTGCCATCACTACGTGCCTAAACATTTAGGTGGAACGGATGAATTTAGAAATCTCCGTATTCTTCATGAAGATATCCATCGGCTAGTCCATCGTAAAGATACAGAAATTATCACATCAGAAATACGGAAGTTTGGTTTTACTTCTTCAATGATTAAGAAACTAAACCAATACCGAATGGAATGTGGGCTTGAAACGGTAGTATAATCTCACGTCAAAATGGAACGAAGAACTTATAATTTAGTACCCATCGTTAGATGGAGCGCCGAATGCTGGGAAACTAGCACGTTCGGTGTGGAGCAGGGGAAAAGCTGGAGATAACATCAAATGCTTACCTATTGCCAACGATT
>NZ_JBPFDS010000040.1:0-2069 GCF_059415065.1 Sporosarcina sp. SAFN-010
TGAGTGTTGATACTTTCCTTCATAAGCTTCATTATTAATCTTATAAAAGACTTGACTCGAGGTAAGAAAGCGTCCGCCTGGAGCGCAAATCAACAGTCTCCCACGAATAATCAAATATTAACGGACTTTTTCAGCGACCTCAAACTTACAGCCTCTGCTTCTTATTTTATAGTATTGTTATCGACTCAACAAAGATTGAGCAGATACATATTCAATTGCCTGTGCCTCTGAAACTGCTTGATACGTCAAGTAGCCTTCTAGAGTGTTAACCCCTTTTAGCAACGCGTCGTTGTCCAAGCAAGCCTGCTTATACCCTTTGTTTGCAATTTGTAGTGCATAAGGAACCGTCACGTTTGTAAGTGCCATTGTAGATGTACGTGGGACTGCACCTGGCATATTTGCAACTGCGTAGTGTACCACACCAAATTTTTCATATGTCGGATCGTCGTGCGTTGTAATGCGATCGGAAGTTTCAAAGATTCCACCTTGGTCAATCGCAATATCCACAAGTACAGAACCTGGTGACATCGATTTAACCATCTCTTCGCTTACAAGTTTAGGCGCACGAGCTCCAGGAATAAGCACACAACCTATTACTAGATCAGCATCTTTAACAGACGTTGCAATATTAAATGGATTCGACACCAATGTTTGAACATCATTGCCAAACAACTCATCTAGTTGACGAAGTCGTTCTACTGAAAGATCAAGAACAGTGACACGAGCACCCATACCAATCGCAATGCGGGCTGCATTCGTTCCAGCTTGTCCTCCACCAATAACGGTCACGTTTCCACGTTGAACACCCGGAACGCCTGATAATAGAATTCCTTTACCGCCTTCCATCTTCTCCAAGTACTGAGCTCCTATTTGAGTTGCCATACGTCCAGCTACTTCACTCATCGGTGCGAGTAGTGGCAACGAACGATTTGGTAATTGAACCGTCTCGTATGCAATCCCGATCACTTTATTGTCGAGCAATGCCTTAGTTAACTCTACTTCGGAAGCAAGATGTAAATACGTGAACAAAATGAGACCTTCACGGAAGTAACCATACTCTGAAGAAACTGGCTCTTTTACCTTCATGACCATTTCTGCTGCCCACGCTTCAGCTGCAGTTGCAACAATTTCCGCTCCAGCTTCACGATATTCTTCATCAGTAAAATTAGAGCCAATTCCTGCTAGTGTTTCGATAAGCACCTCGTGTCCCGCTGATTTCAAGTTGAATACTCCAGCTGGTGTCATTGCGACACGATTTTCGTTGTTTTTTATCTCTTTAGGTACTCCAATACGCATAGTTAGTTCCTCCTCAATGAATGTGTCCGGCTGTCCAGTATGTACCGTTCAAACCTTTTCTCAATAAGTGTAGCAGATAGCATCCTATTTTGCCGTACTTTTTGCATCGATAAACAAATATTTTTAATTCCCCGATTTTTGATGATTAAGCAGGAATTATTAAGAGATATGTCGTATAGTACCTATAGAAGTATAATTTAAATGTAGGAGTGTGGTAACGATGTCATTAATTTATAACCAAATCATTGTCGCGGTAGATGGATCAAAAGAGTCGGAATGGGCGTTTAAAAAAGCAGTAGAAATTGCTAAACGTAACGACGCGAACCTGAACCTCGTCAACATAATCGACACACGTTCGTACTCCGCTGTAGAGGCGTATGACCGTTCAATTGCTGAGCGCGCTCAATCTTTTGCTGTAGAGTTGCTTGAAGGATACAAAGAGCAGGCAGCAGCTGCTGGATTGACTCACGTGAATGTTATTGTGGAATATGGTTCACCTAAAACAATGATCCCTAGAGAGATCCCTAAAAAAATCGAAGCGGATCTGATCATTTGTGGCGCGACTGGATTAAACCCAGTAGAACGCTTCCTAATCGGTAGTGTATCAGAGAACATTGTTCGTTCTGCAAAATGTGATGTACTCGTAGTCCGTACTTCCGAAGGCGAATAATCAAAAGAAAAAGCGTCCTTCTCATCTGAACTGCTCCCTGTCAAGTAGACAGTGGAAATAATAAAAAATCGTTAAGCGGCTTGAGCTCTGAATTCTAAAGGGC
>NZ_JBPFDS010000041.1:0-1686 GCF_059415065.1 Sporosarcina sp. SAFN-010
TGAACTGCTCCCTGTCAAGTAGACAGTGGAAATAATAAAAAATCGTTAAGCGGCTTGAGCTCTGAATTCTAAAGGGCTTAAGCCGTTTAATCGTTTTTGGTAACGACTTGTATTATAGAAGTGAATATACGAGGCAATCGCCCCTTCCAACTCCTCGTAAGTGTGAAACTTGCTTAAATAATACATTTCACATTTCAAAGAGCCCCAAAACCCTTCGATTGGCGCATTATCTAGACAACGACCAGGACGTGACATGCTATGGATCATATTTGCCTTGTCTGTTATTCGTTTAAAACCTTTTGATGTATACTGATACCCGCGATCGCTATGAATGAGCGGACGTGCCCAAAATGGCAGTTTCTGAATGGCGGGGGTTATCGTCTCAAACACAAGTGGATTATTATTCGAGCGACCCAATCGATAGCTAACGATTGATCCATCATATAAATCAATAATCGCACTTAAATAAGCCTTTTTTCCGACACCATATTTGAATTCCGTCACATCCGTGCACCATTTTTCGTTCGGCTTGTCTGCTTTAAATTCGCGTTTTAATAGATTGTCTGCGACATGGTCAGCCTTTGTTTTGCGATAACCTTTCCGTTTTCGGCGAATCACCGACTGTAAATGATGTGTGCGCATAATCCGGTAAATGCGCTTCTCATTAATTAGGGGTTGATTGGCCAATACTCGATAACGGTTAATTGTTAAAGTTACACGACGATAGCCATATATGCCTTTTACTTGTTGCGTAAGTAGCTGAATCCCAGCCCATAGCCGCTCATTTTCCAACTCCCTCGCTGGAGCTGTTCGATGAAGCCATTTGTAGTACGCAGCACGCGAAACACCCGCAATTTCACAGAGTAAAATAATCGCTAGCTGTGTTTCTTGATGCAACTCTTGAATCGCTAGATAGCGCTGTTGTAAATAGATTTGACTTAATGATGCCTCCTTTCGATTTCCGCTAACTTTTTTAAAAATAGATTTTCTCCGCGTAATCGTTCATTTTCACGCTCGATTCGTTTGATTTCTATTTGTAGTTTTTCTTCTGCTGTTAACTCAATTACTTCTTTAGTGCGTCCGCGGCGATCATGTAAACCAGCTTCACCAATTGCTTCAAATTTCTTTACCCATTGGTAAGTCTGTTGGTAGGAAACTCCGTACGTTTCAGCCGTTGCTTGATAATCTTTCTGATGTCTTAAACAATGATTGACAATTTGAATACGTTCTTCAAGCGTTGTTTTTCTTCCCTTAGTCATAGTTCGGCTCCTTCCTTTACCCGAATCTTTTACCTCACTATGACTAGTATACTTTTTTACCCATTTTCTTAAAACAGAATCGCTACTAATGTTATATTTTTTAAGAATCTCAAGACGCGGTAAATCCTTGTGTAGAAAGTCTTCAACCGCATACAATTTCAATTCCTTCGAATATTTTTTCCAGGTAGTCGATTCGATTAGCCCATCCACACCATCTTGATTTAATTTCATTTTCCATTGTTTAATCGTTTTTATAGCGACAGAGAACTTTTCACATAATTCTCTTTGGGAATAGTCCCCTTCATTTAACAGATGAAGAATTTGTAGTTTCTCTTCAACGGAATGGTTACTTCTGGCCATAAAAAATACTCCCCTTAGGTCAACAGATTTTATTTTTTAATCTGTCTACCTTATGGGGAGCATATCA
>NZ_JBPFDS010000043.1:0-1387 GCF_059415065.1 Sporosarcina sp. SAFN-010
TGAAGATAGTATAGAAAGTGGACACAATCCAATGAGCGTGTTTGGATAGAGAGAACATACTAACTGAACGGAGCGTGTCCATAATGACGAAACGAATTGATGATAAGTTAAAACAACATTTGATCAAGCTCGTGGTGATAGATGGAAAAAAGCAGATTGAAGTCTCACGAGAGATGGATGTCCCTGTAAGTACCCTGCGACGATGGGTCAGCGAGCACCGTAAAGAATTGGAAGCAGAGCTTAACGGCGTAGAATATGTAACCCCTGCTGAACGGCTGAAGCAACAACGAGCATTAGAGAAAGAAATTCAAGAGCTGAAAGAAGAAAATGAAATCTTAAAAAAAGCCATGCACATCTTCTCAAAAAACCCGCAGTGATTTATTCATTTATCGAAGAACACCGGGCAGAATACCGCGTGAAGAAGATGTGCCAAGTTCTCCAGGTTTCAACGAGCGGCTACTATAAATGGCGAGAAAAAGAACAAAGCTTTACCCAACGTCAAAAAGAAGGGGCATTAAAGTTAATCAAACAAATCTTTTACGATAATCGTGAAGTCTATGGAAGCCCTCGGATTCAAAGGATTTTGAAGAATGAAGGGGTTCCACTCTCAGAGAAGACCGTTTCCAACTACATGAGGGAGCTTGGCTTGTGCGCTACCGTTCCTTTTCATTATACGGTCACAACTCAGTCTAATCATGAACATCCAATCTACCCGAACCTATTAAAAAGGAACTTCCATGCAGATCAGCCGAATCAAGTGTGGGTCGTTGACATCACCTATATCTGGACCAGTCAAGGATGGCTGTATTTGGCCACAGTGATGGATCTTTTTTCGAGAAAAATCATTGGATTCAACTTATCAAATACATTAGCCAAGGAGTTGCCTCAGCTGGCTCTCGAGCGAGCCTTTCATTTCCGTTCACCAGAAGAAGGATTGATTCACCATTCAGATCAGGGGTCTCAATATGCATCTACATCCTATACAGATTTACTGAAGGAAAAGAAATGTCAGATTAGCATGAGTCGTAGAGGTGACTGTTACGACAACGCATGCATTGAATCTTTCCATGCGACAATCAAAAAGGAACTAATTTACCGAACTAAGTTCAAGACACGTAAAGAGGCTGAGGAGGCCGTGCTGGACTACATTATCTCGTTTTACAACGAGAGACGTATCCATTCCACATTAGATTATGTGTCCCCCAATTTTTTTGAGTCTCAGTATGAAGAAACAAAAGTAAAAAACACGCAGAAACCACTCACAACTTTCGTGGAAGAGCAGTTGGCAATATAACTGTTCTTCCATGAAAGTCCAGCAAGCGCAGCGCGGTAGGCTTTTAAAAATAATCACTCACAAATTTGTGTCCACTTTCTTGACGGAATACCA
>NZ_JBPFDS010000044.1:0-1294 GCF_059415065.1 Sporosarcina sp. SAFN-010
TGGGCTAACCTAAATTAATGAGACAATATAAAACACCTTCGAAGTGGTACACTTTTAAAAAGTACTTACATCGGAGGTGTTTTTGCATGGGCAAAAACGTATATTCAAGTGAAGTGAAATGGGCAGTAGTCAAAGATAAATTAAGTGGGGAATTTACGAACGAGGAAATTATGAAGAAATACGGAATTAAAAATAATTCACAGATAAAGACTTGGATGAGATGGTTCCGTAACAATGAATTTTATCGATTTGACCAGCCGATTGGTAAACAATACACCTATGGTCTTGGTCCCGATTTAACAAGTGAAGACGACAAGCGGGAACGTCAATTATCACATTTAAAAATGGAGAATGAGATTCTAAAAAAGTACATGGAAATCGAAAGAGAGTTGAAAAAGAAATAGTTCTACAAATCGTCGAGAAACTTAAAGGGAAATATACAATCACCGCTATCTTAGACTCTTTAGAAGTGCCGCGAGCAAGCTATTACAGATGGCGCCTTCAAGGCGTTCGCAGGTCACTTACAGTAGTAGAGGAAGCCATCATAGAGCTTTGTAAAAGAACGAAATATCGGAATGGGCACCGCAAAATCAAGGCGCTGTTAAAACAGACGTACAACATTGTACTGAATCGAAACACCGTTCAAAACCTTATGCAAAAGCATAACTTACAGTGTCGTATTAAGCCTAAACGGAAATGGAAATCTCAAGGGGAAAGTATCATAATTGCCCCAGATCTTCTTAAACGAAATTTCACAGCTAGCGAACCGAACAAGAAGTGGGTAACTGACATCACGTACATTCAATATGGAAGTACAACCAAATACCTTTCTACCATTATGGATCTATATAATAACGAGATTGTGGCTTATAAACTCTATAACCATCAACAAACACCACTCGTAATAGATACCTTAAAGGAAGCACTGGCTGTCCGTAACTATCCCGAAGGGGTGATTGTGCACTCAGATCAAGGTAGTGTATATACTTCATATGCATTCCAGGCTCATATTAGGGATAATAATCTTGTCAGTAGCATGTCAAGGAGAGGAAACTGTTGGGATAATGCGGTGATTGAATCTTTTCATTCGAGTTTGAAGTCTGAGGAATTTCAATATGTTAAATTCAATTCACTGCACAATAAAGATGTAGTTGAACGGGTAATTACGTATTTAACTTATTATAACGAAGAACGTATCCAAGAAAAATTAGGCTACCTAACACCTTTAAATTACAGTGTTAAAGCAGCCTAATCAAGGTGTTTTATAGTTGTCTCAAATCACTATGTCAGTCTA
>NZ_JBPFDS010000045.1:0-1216 GCF_059415065.1 Sporosarcina sp. SAFN-010
TGTATAGGCTACACTTACTTGGACAATAAAGTTAGGGTCTTGTAGAATACAACCAAAGAGATGAGGAGAATCTACATGACTGAAAAACGATCAAGACGGACCTATACCAAGGAATTTAAAAACCAAATTGTACAGCTACATGAAAACGGTAAAACACGTACAGATATTCTTCGTGAGTACGACCTAACCTCCACCACTTTTGATAACTGGGTGAGGCGTCACAAAGCCACCGGGTCTTTTGAAGAAAAAGATCAGCGTACAGACGAAGAGAATGAATTAATCAAATTACGTAAAGAGAACCAACGTCTCCTAATGGAAAACGATATTTTAAAGCAAGCCGCGCTGATCATGGGACGAAAGTAGATGTGATTCAAAACAACCGTCACAAATACTCGGTATCAGCAATGTGCGACGTCCTAGGGATCGCAAGAAGCACGTTTTATTACACATCCGTTAAACAACAGGAGGATAGAACCCTGCAAAAAGATATCAAGGTAATTTTTAAACAGAGTCGAAACAATTACGGAACACGCAAAATCAAAAAAGAATTAGAGAAGATCAACCGGACGGTTTCTAGACGTCGCATTGGTCGCGTCATGAAGCAAACGGGTCTTGTATCCAATTACACTGTCGCTCAATATAAACCGTTTAAATCAAAAGTGAATGAGGAACCTGTAAAGAATGTTCTGGCGAGAAACTTTAACGGTCAAGAAGAATTGGCTGTGGTTGTCAGTGATTTAACATACGTAAGAGTCAATGGAAGATGGAATTATGTGTGCTTATTTGTCGATCTTTTTAATCGAGAAATCATCGGTTATAGCGCTGGGCCAGAAAAGACAGCAAAACTTGTATACAAAGCCTTGTCTAGCATTGAGCGCAGCTTAGATCGCATCCAATTGTTCCATACAGACCGCGGAAGTGAATTTAAAAATCAACTAATTGATGAAGCTTTAAAAGCTTTTGGCATCGGAAGATCACTAAGTATGAAAGGATGCCCGTACGACAATGCGGTAGCAGAATCCATGTTCAATGTGGTCAAAATAGAGTTCATTAAGCAAATGACCTTTTCTTCTATCAGCCAGTTAGAACGTGAACTACAGGATTATGTGAATTGGTTCAACCGGGTTCGGATTCATGGAACGCTGGATTATCTAACGCCTATTGAGTACCGATTAGGGACCTTATAAAAATTGTCCGATTTAATGTTGACAAGCCA
>NZ_JBPFDS010000046.1:0-606 GCF_059415065.1 Sporosarcina sp. SAFN-010
TCTGGCCATAAAAAATACTCCCCTTAGGTCAACAGATTTTATTTTTTAATCTGTCTACCTTATGGGGAGCATATCATAATATCAGGTGTGTCCTTTTTCATTATTTTACTTTGCATTGTATTGATTGAACCATTAATGTTTGTCTATATATTAACTTGGTTAAAGAACATCTTTTAACACTAGGGGTTGTTAGTAGATGAAGAATAAAGTATACATTATCTTTTGTTTATTATTTATTCCGCTGGAAGTCTATTTTACAATTACAAATTATTCGAGGGGGTATCCATTTGTCGTAAATGTACTTTTATTGGTAGGTTTTCTAGCAGTTTTATATTTTTTAAGTGGAAAAGAGAATAGAGAGGCAAAATAGATATTGGGAAATGAGAAACTGATAGATATAAACATTCGGGTGCGTTTGTATTATAAACAAATGCTCCAACACCGCAATCGGGCCACTATCTAGTATGCAGATTGTTGCTTTGCGCTCCAGACGGAACGCTTTCCGAGGGGCGTGGCTTGAGCCTCCTCGGTCGCAAAAACGCTCTCTGCGGGGTCTCAAGGCGCACGCTGATCCCTCCGGAGTCGTCCGTCTTCCGCTCCAAGCAA
>NZ_JBPFDS010000047.1:0-552 GCF_059415065.1 Sporosarcina sp. SAFN-010
TAAGAAAGCTCTTATATTTCATGGTAATGACTATGATTACCTTACGGAAGAGGTCGCAAAATAGCATTGTCGATTATTATGATCATTTAAAAAAGCAACCCCAGAGTAAGCCTCATAAGGTTGCAGTTATCGCATGTGTGAATAAGTTCCTGAAAGTCGCATTTCACCTTATTCAACACGGCATCCCTTATAACTATGCATTCACTACAGCCAGTTAATAACGGGATAATTTCACTATAGCATAGTTATCCTTGCGAAAAATAGGATTTCGTTAGGTTTATTTGGTATTCAATTTTTTGGACCTAAGATAGGTTTTCTTTATTCTAGACCTCTTATATCTAGTCTGAATTGCTTGTAGTGGAAGGCTCGACTCCTGCGGGAATAGCATGAGCCTTGAGACCCCGCAGGAAGCAAAGCGAACGAGGAGGCTCAAGCCATGCCCGCCGGAAAGCGAGTCCTGAAACGGAAAGCAATGGATGAGTGTTGATACTTTCCTTCATAAGCTTCATTATTAATCTTATAAAAGACTTGACTCGAGGTAAGAAAGCGTCC
>NZ_JBPFDS010000048.1:0-537 GCF_059415065.1 Sporosarcina sp. SAFN-010
TCCCTCGCTTTGCTCAGTCCAGGGTCTTCAAGCTTCGCTGATCCCTCAGGAGTCGCCGCTCTCCGCTACAATCAACAGGATTTCCCAACTATTAAATGAGGTGATGGAAATGATGACGAAGAATCAAGTTAATGAACGGGAACAGATGGAAATGCTTACAATCGAACAGTTAGTTCCACAAGACCATCTGGTTCGTAAATTAGATGCAGCAATTGATTTTTCTTTCATTTATCCATTGGTTGAAGATCTATATTCATTATTTGGGAGACCCAGCATAGATCCAGTTGTACTCATTAAAATGGCATTCAATCAATATACCTTTGGTATTCGCTCGATGCGTCAGACCATCAAAGAAATTGAAACCAATATGGCCTATCGCTGGTTTCTTGGATTCGGTTTTCACACAGAGGTTCCGCATTTCTCTACGTTCGGAAAAAACTACGTCCGCCGTTTTGCAGATACAGATCTATTCGAACAGATCTTTTATCGAGTACTAAAGGAAGTCGCAGATCGTGGGCTACTTAGCTCGGAACACGT